>JBAYMI010000029.1:0-12940 GCA_041663625.1 Methanoregula sp. | reverse complement strand
GGGCGTTATCGTTGATTCCGGGAAATTTGCCTGGAATAACGGCAAGTTCCCCGAGTTCACCGAGCCGGACCCGGGTTACCATGGCCTGAAATACTGGGACGCGTTCGGGAACTTCCCGGGCCTCGGGAACGTTGCGTTCGTCTTCAAGATCCGTGTCTCACTCATGAGAGATACCGGCGCTGTTATCAGCCCGTTCAATTCCTGGCTCTTCCTCATCGGCCTCGAGACCCTCCACCTGCGGGTTCCCCGCCACTCGGAAAATGCCCTGGCCGTGGCGCAGTTCCTCAAAGGGCACCCGAAGGTAGCGTGGGTGAACTATCCCGGTCTTCCCGAACACCAGAGTCACGAACTTACCAGGAAATACCTCCACGGGGGCTTTGGGCCACTCGTAGGTGTCGGCATCAAGGGCGGGGAAGTGGCATCCAGGAAGTTCATCGACAGCCTCAAGCTCTTCAGCAACCTTGCCAATATCGGGGACTCCAAGAGCCTGGTCATCCACCCGGCATCCACGACCCACCAGCAACTCACTGTTGAAGAACAGGCAAAGACCGGTGTGACCCCGGATGGTGTCCGTCTCTCTGTCGGGACCGAGGATATCGAGGATATCATCGCTGACCTGAAGCAGGCCCTGGACGCGACACCGTGAAGAACCCGGAACCTACCGATATCCTCATTTTCATTGAGGATATTCAGGATATTATAGCAGAACTCTCCCAGATCCGTAAAGGCGCTTGTCGATGATCAAAGGATCCGCAGGAATTACAGAAACACAGTATTATCGCCATCCCTCCCCGCTCGTACTGGAAAGCGGGGAATCTCTCCCTTCTCTTATCATCGCTTTTGAAACCTACGGGAAACTCAACCGCGAGAAGAGCAACGCCATCCTTGTCTGCCACGCCCTCTCCGGCGATGCCCATGTAGCAGGATTCCATGAAGGCGAGGACAAGCCCGGCTGGTGGGATGCCATCATCGGCCCCGGCAAGGCGCTGGACACCGACAGGTATTTTGTGATCTGCTCGAACGTTATCGGGGGATGCAAGGGCTCGACCGGCCCGGCGTCCATCAATCCCGTGACGGGGAAACCCTATGGGGCAAAGTTCCCGGTCATCACGATCCGGGACATGGTGAACGCCCAGAAACTGCTCATCGACCACCTCTCTATCAGCCAGCTCTATGCTGTCGTAGGCGGGTCGATGGGTGGCATGCAGGTGCTGCAGTGGACGGTTGATTTCCCGGGCCTCATGAAGAAGGCCGTGGTGATAGCGGCGACCGGCTACTCGACACCTCAGCAGATCGCGTTCAACGAGGTTGGCAGGAAGGCGATCATCTCCGATCCTGACTGGAACAGTGGCGATTATTACGGGAACGAAGTTCCCATCCACGGTCTTGCGCTCGCCCGAATGGTGGGGCATATAACCTATCTTTCAAACGAGTCCATGCACGAGAAGTTCGGCAGGGCATTGCAGGGAAAGGACCGGATCGGGTTTGACTTCTCTACCGATTTCAAGGTCGAGAGTTACCTTCACCACCAGGGCGATACGTTCACCAAACGGTTCGACGCGAACTCCTACCTGTACATCACCAAGGCGATCGATTACTTCGACTTAACAAGGGATGGTTCGCTCACCACGGGTCTCTCCGGTGTGAAAGCAGCATTCCTCGTCATCTCGGTTTCGTCCGACTGGCTCTACCCGCCCTACCAGTCGCAGGAGATCGTCTCTGCCCTGACGGCTAACGAAGCGGAGATCCACTACTGCGAGATACGATCCAACTACGGCCACGACGCCTTCCTGCTCGAATCCGGCCAGCTGAACTACATTGTGGGAAAGTTCCTCTCCCACACGGTCGTCGGCGATGTTATGGTACGGGATGTCGAGACCCTTGAAGAGGGAACGACCATTGCGGTCACTGCCCGGCGGATGATCAATACCGGTGTCAACCACCTGCCGGTCCTCTCCACCGGGGGGCAGCTCGTGGGTATCGTAACGTCATGGGACATAGCGAAGGCAGTTGCCTCCAACTTTCTCTGGCTGGACGAGATCATGTCCCGGGACGTTGTCACGACAACCCCCGATGAGCCGATCGAGTCTGCGGCAAAGAAGATGGAGGAGCACCAGATCTCTGCCCTGCCGGTCATTGACGGGGAACAGCACGTGATAGGTCTCATCACGGTAGATGCGATCAGCGTCCTTGTTGGGAGAGGAAACCCGTGACAACGACCTCCTCCCAACATCCCGCAAAAGCCCTGATCGTTCTCGGCTGCCCGGAAGTCCCGTCGCAGCAGGCGCTCGCCCTCTATATCGCATGGAGCCTGCGGGTACAGGGAACATCAGTCCATGCTGCCGGTAACCCGGCGGTCCTGAACCTGCTGAAGGTATCAGACCCGGAAAAACGGTATCTCCCGGAGATGCAGGTTCTTGAAAAGTGCATCGAGGAAATTGTTGAGAAGAAGCGGGACGCTGATCTCTGCATTGTCTTTGCCCACAATGATGCCGGGATCTCGTATGCGGCAACCATGCGCCACCTCCTGCCGGCATCCCGGCTTGTGGTTATCATCTTCGGCAGGGAGCCGGAAGCACTGGCTGCACTGGTTGATTTCCCCTGCGAGACGATTGTCGAAAAAGCAGTGCACAATCCGATGCAGCTGAAACGGAAGATCAACGGGGTGTTCGGATGGGTTGCATAGAGAACCTGGCGTACGAGAAGATCCTGCCGCTCGGTGCTTCGTTCAAGGAGTGCCGGGAGTACGTGGAGAAGAATTTTTCAGAGTTCTGGTATGTCGATCCCGGCTACAAGCTCTTTGATGAATACATTATCGGGCTGCCCCCGATCGCGCTCGGCATTGATGGCTCACGGGTGATCTTCCCGTACACCAAGCCCTGCCACGGGACGTATCTCCTCGCGGTGGAAGATGCGGATGAAGCCGCACGTGTCCGGAAAACCGCACGAAAGAAGAAGTGAACGGAGATATGGCGACATGAAACAGCAATGGCTTATACGGTATTCTGAGATCTTTCTCAAATCCGACCCGGTGCGGCGCCAGTGGGAGAATACCCTGATCGCCAATATCCTTGAAGTGATGCAGGGTGTCCATGTCCGGAACGAGCGGGGCAGGATATGGCTGGACGGGGACGTGAAACCCGACCGGCTGAAGACCATCTTCGGGATAGTCTCGTTCTCGGAAGTCGAACACATAAAACTTGACGAGATCGAGGTGTTCCTCCCCGATTATTGCCGCCGCCACGGGATCGATAAGGCAAAAACCTTCGCCATCCGGATGAAGCGGATCGGGAAACACGTATTCACATCGAATGACAAGGCAATCGAGTACGGTACTCTGCTGCGGAATGAGTTTCCCCATCTCAAGGTGAACCTCGCAACCCCGGACAAGGAGATCCATATCGAGATCCGTGCTGATGAGGCCTATCTCTACGACAGCGTGACAAAAGGTGCCGGGGGGCTCCCGCTCGGCGTGGAAGGAACGCTCGTGGCCCTGGTGTCCGGTGGCATCGACTCGCCGGTCGCCGCGTGGATGATGATGAAGCGGGGCTGCCGGATCCTCCCGGTTTTTGTCGCGCTCGACACCTTCCTCGATGAGACAACCATTGCCCGGGCTGAGCGGGTGGTAGAGACCCTTGCCCGGTACCAGCCCGGCATCACGCTGACCGTGATCAACGACTCCTATCTCGCTGCGGCAAAGGCGGAACTTGTCAATAAGCACCTCGAGAAGTATACCTGCCTCTTCTGCAAGCGCCGGATGTACCGCATTGCGACTGCGTTTGCACTACAGGCCGGCGCCAAGGGGATAGTCACCGGCGAGTCGCTCGGGCAGGTGGCGAGCCAGACCCTTGACAATCTCGTTGTCCTCACCGATGCCGCATCCGATGTGCCGATCCACCGGCCGCTGATCGGGTTCGACAAGGAGGAGACGATACGGATTGCCCGGGAGATCGGGACATTCACTGAGTCCATATCGACGGCGTCCGGCTGCAAAGCCGTACCGTCAGGGCCGTCCACCAAAGCAAAGCTCGAAACGATCCGCGAGATCGAAGCGAGCCTCGAAGCAACCGGCATACCACTGCCAGTCTGATTTAATCCCTTTTTTTCTCACTCGTAAACCTGAACTGAAAGAGTACGGGCCCGCTCCTGAAGGGCGATTCGCTAAAAAAGATGAATTGTTCAGTCTTCTGATTTATTGACGGGGAAGAACAGGATGGTCTGGTTCTCCGGGGAATGCGGAGCATTGAAGAAATCTACCGGAATCCTGGCACTGTCAATGAAGAGCATCACCCGGCCAAATCGTTCGGCAACCCCAGGGTCGACGAACCCCTCGTATGCTTTCAGCCCCTCTCCCTTGTAATCCGGGACGATCTCGGCGTTGTACACGAGCGTTGCATTTTTATGATCGTACCGGGGAAAGGAAAGCGTGACGATCACGGTATCGTTTGCCGGTGGTTCATCCGGGAGCATGAGCGCAGCATTCGGATTATTGCCACTTCTCCACATCGAACTGTCGGTAAAGAGCCTGGTATCAACAACGCCGGAGACCCGTGCCGGCCGGTCGGAGAAGTACACAGTATCTGCCCGGGTAGCATTCAGCGTGAGGGTCAGCGTCCCATTCTCCCCGTGGGTCAGCGATCCCTGCTGTGCTTCCTGTACGAAGAGGAAGCTGATGAACTCGGACGGGAGGGATGCCTGCGATTCCGTAGCATTCCCCGAAGGTGCAGGGGAATTACCTGGCTGGCCGGGCTGCCCGGCAGGGAGCACGGAGTAACCATAGGTTCCGGTGATCCCGCCCAGGACGAAGCCGATGATCAGGGCTGCGGCGATGATGACGATCGTGTTGCGTTCGATAATAAATCCCCCGGAAACCTTCCGGAACCACTTGTATGGGAGATACAATAAATGTGTAGTATCCGTGACGCAGAACCGGTTCTCTAAAAGTATAAACCGAGGCCGGGCTAACCTTGTGGGGCTGATTCCCTATGGATATCGTTCCAGTCATCGTCTCGATCCTCACCCTTTTTCTCATGATCGGGGCGGGTTTTTTTGCCCGGCGGCACGGGCACCTCAAGGAACCGGTGGTCCATCGGATCTCGCATATCCTCGTCAATATCGCGCTGCCGGCCCTCACCATCAGCAGTATGCAGGTGGCGCACAGCGACCATTCGCTGGAGCTCGTGAACACCACGCTTGCCATCGCGTTTGCATATTACCTCGGGGCATTCCTCATCAGTCTTCTCATCTGCCATTTCCTTTTCGCAACCCCGAAGGAGAAAGGTGTGTTCCAGTTTATGCTGGTCTTTCCCAATGTCGGCTTCATGGGAATCCCGGTATCGGAAGTGATCCTCGGGCCGGATGCCCTCATCTACGTCATCCTCTTCAACCTGCCCTTCAACCTTCTGGTCTTCACGATGGGAATCTGGCTCCTTGCGCATGAACGCCCCGGCAGTCTCGACCCGCTCCTGCTGCTCACGCCCGGCCTTGTGGCCTCGCTTGTGGGTCTTTCCCTCTTCCTTGTCGGATATGACATCCCGTTCCCGGTAGACGCGGCGCTTCATTGGATCGGCATGACAACCACTCCTCTGGCAATGATTGTTGTCGGTGCCCTGCTTGCAACCCTGCCGGTCTCCCGGCTTGCCGGGGACTGGCGGATCGTGGCGATCACAGCGTTGAGGCTGCTCGTCTTCCCGGTGCTGGCCTACCTCCTGCTTTCCCCCCTCCTCTCCGACCGGCTCCTCCTGGCAAGTACGGTACTTCTCATTGCCATGCCGGTTGCCGCCAATACGGTCCTGCTCTCGGAAGAGTATGATGTGGATGCAACGCTGGCCTCACAGGGAGTATTTCTCTCAACCCTGCTCAGCTGTGCAACCATCCCTTTGATCGACGTCCTCCTTTTCTGAACAGCGGGACGCGGATGTGGGAGGACGCGATCGGCAGGGTTTCCTGAAAATCCCGATTCGCCGGGAAAAAAGAGAGATTATTCAGTCAGTGCTGCGTTTCCAGCGGGTGTGGCACTGTCGTAGACACGTGTCCAGTACCGACCCTGGAATACCATGATGAGCGGTGCGATGGCAAGGATGAGCAGCAGGAATACTGCGATGATGCCAAAGATAATGGTCAGGCTGAAGTTTGTGACGGCTGCAATACCAATGCCCAGCAGGACAAAGATGAAGACAAGAACCATGATTGGTACTGCAACGACAATGGTAATGAGGATAATTGCGATTACATAGTTGATCCAGCCGATTCTGGCGATGTGATCGAAGATCGCCCGGAAGTTGAAAGCTTCAGAGAACGTCCCCATCCGTGCAAACCGGATCGCGACAACCGGGAGCACCAGGGCAACGGCGAACTCAACGATGTACATGAGCACGACAAGGACGAGGTTCGGTTCCCATGCAGATATTGCGGCAGCGTCAGCCTGTCCGGAAATGACCTGCATCATCCAGGCACCATACGTGGCGATCCAGACCAGCCAGATCGGGATTGAGTATATGAACGATACAATCATCAGTTTCAGGCCGTCGATGAAGAGCGTGCCCCACTGGTCAACCTCCGGTGCGGATTCTGCATTCCGGTAGATCCGCATCATGTACCCATTCATCGGGATCGTGAGAATGATGAGTGCAAGGACCAGCCTCATCCACCGTCCAACGTTACCAAAAACACCCTGCCGCATAAAGGCAAAGGCGTCGCGTAGCATCTCTGTATAATGCATGTGTTCACCAAAACTGTATTCGGGGAATGTAATCCCGGTCGCTTCTGCGCACATGCATATCGGGTAGTACGGAAAAAAATGTTTCTGACCCACCCGGTTCTCCGGGAATACTCAGACGGAGAATTTCATCACGATCGCGAATGTTCCGGTGCCCTATCACTATGTTTAAGTTATCTGCATGATATGGAGTAAATACCGATATTCGTCGGGATGGACGGTGTTCATGAATATGACATCTGGTGTGAAGATCCCAATCAACTATGCTGAAGCCGCAGAGACGTTGAAAAATCTCCTGAAACTCTCCGGCTCCCCGGTTGCATTCCGGTTTGCAACAAAGAAAGAGGAGATTCCCGAAGGCATGCAGAAACTCGACAAGACGATCCGCCACTGCACGATGATCGGGCTTGCCAGGAAAGAGGGAAAGATCTTCTATTCACTTTCCGACAACCATGAATGCAACGGGGGCGCATGGTCGCTGGGCCTGCGGGAGAACACCGAGACGCTGAAGAACGGCGATTTCTACTTCAAGCTCGGCAAATTCGACAGTTCCGCAGCCTGCAAGCGAACCATCGACCGGGTCGCTCACCTGAACCCCGGTGACACCTATGCCACGATGTATGCCCCGCTCGAGAAGACACCGTTCGATCCGCAGGTTGTTGTCATTGTTGCCAGCCCGTGGGCCATGCTCAAGCTCTCCCAGAGTACCCTGTTCCGTATCGGTGGGAGGATTATTGCGGAGTTCTCCGGCATCCAGTCGGTCTGTTCCGATGCCTGCGCCCAGACCTACCTCAACGGCAGGGTCAACTTCTCGCTCGGGTGCGATGGCTCGCGGAAGTTCTCCGGCATAGAAGATGGCGAGATGGTCATAGGGATCCCTGCCGAGATCCTGCCGGAACTCATCGAGGCGCTGAACGTGGTTGCGGCTGCCCCGGGATCCAAGCCCGGTGCGAAATAATATTTTTTTACGGTGCCCTGTATTGGGCGGCGAGGATAACGGTCCCTTTTTGAAAATACACCCCCCCATTGATGGTGAAAACGAGTAAAAAAGGAACGTTTGATTTGGGTCACTTAATTGGTTTCCCGGCCATCTTGATGCCATAGGCAAGCCCGAGAACAACAAGGAATGCGAGGAGCGTACCGATAATGATCGCAATGAGGCCTCCTGTGGATCCCAGTGACTCGCCAAGTGAATAATCCGGCATGGGCGATGAATACGAGAACCGGCCTGCGGTCTCCTCATGGATTTCAGCACCGGTCGGTGTGGCGCCCGTAATGGTTTTCTGTCCCTGCACAACAAGCGCAGTGCTTTCAAGACCATCAGGATCGCCGGATGCAAGGAATACTGCTACCGCACCGATGAGCAGGGCAACGATAACCCCGGCAATAATGAATGTCTTATTGTCCATCATGATGATCAGGCCCCTGCTCCTACAGCGGTCTTGACCCCGGTATCCATCAGATCGGGGCGGACATCCATGATCAGTCTGATTGCTGCAACTGTTACGATCGCTTCAATCACTCCAATGACCGCATGATAAAGACCCATTGCAAGGAGACCCTCATTAAGGGGGAAAGTTCCGGCAAAATACATCTCAACAGCACAGGCAAGTGCCGGGATAACGCAGGCAAGCCAGGCTGCTATGAAGGCAGAGAACGAAACGTTTTTTGTCAATCCTTTGAGTCCTTTGAATGAATAGAAGCCGACAAAGCCGCCAATCACGCCCATGTTGAGGATGTTTGCGCCCATCGTTGTGATACCGCCATCCCCAAACAGGATTCCCTGTACGACAAGGACAAGGGTCAGGATGAATACCGCAGCGAACGGCGATCCAAGAACGATCGCAGCAAGCGCTCCCCCGACAAGGTGCCCGCTGGTACCCATTGCGACCGGGAGGTTGAATGACTGCAGGGCAAAGATGCCCGCAGCAAGGACCGCAACAAGCGGGAGTTTATCTTCGGCCATTTCATTCTTGGCCCAGCGAAGGGCCAACGCTACAAAGACCAGAGCGATGATCCAGTAGATCAGCCCCTGGTCAATTGGTATGAATGCGTCTGGTATGTGCATGTGCTTCCTCTCAAGAATTAATACAATTATAGTAATTTGTAATACTTTTAAAGTTAAAAATATTGTTTTTTAATTATCAAACATGATTATTTTTTAACAATTGTAGTAAAAAAGGAGAGAAAATGTATGATGGTGTGCTATTACCCGCACGTCATCACCGTCACGATTGCTCGTACCGGAAACCAGATTTAAAAATGAAAAAAGAACAGGATGATCTCGAACCTGAGAGATACTTCAAAGAAGATTTTGCAATCTTCTTTTGGTATTTCAGGACCGATGTCCTCCCATACTCACAGAAGTTTCGAACCCGCGAGAAGATCTCAGAGGATTTTCGAGCCGGCGGTCGGCCCGGGCTTGCACTCGAAGACTTCCGTGATCTTCACGATGATGAGCGAGCGTGCAGGGAGTTCCGGCCTCTTCCTGTTGACACCTGCCTTCATCTCATCGTATTCGGGGCCGCTGTTCTTGATTGAAGTAACTCCCTTAATCTGGAAGCAGCCCTTGATCTCCGGCCCCCAGATGTAGATCGCGATCTTCGGGTTGGTCCTGAGATTGGAGATGGTCTTGTTCATGAAATTGTCCGTGATCCAGATGGTCTCATCATTGTGGAGTTCGACCATCCCGAGAGGGATCACGTTGGGAACCCCGTCCTTGGATGCCGTGGCAACCGGGAAGATCTTCATTTTAGCGAAGGCTTCCTTCATGTCTGCATTCAGTTTTACCATGGTAACATCACCATTTCTCTCCATGGATTCCTTAACCCCATATACTTTATGCAAAAAAGCGGCCGATGGCCAGGTTCACCTCCCGCGCCACAGATTCATATGATGCCGGGAAGAAACGGTTGGTGGTTATCATGCACGCAAACCCTATGGAAGTGTTCCAGAACGAAGCGCCCGAAGTTGCCGCCGCCTTCAATGGCCTGATCCAGTCGCTTGTCACGTCGAAAGGACTCGACCCGAAGACCAAACAGTTGATCTATATCGCGATGAAGGCCTCGATGGGTGACCCGATGGCTGTAAAAGCCCATGTACCGATGGCAAAGGCAGCGGGGGCCACAAAAGAAGAAGTCGTGGATGCCATTCTCATGACCCTGACGGTCTCCGGTATCCGTGGGGTTGTGACGTGTCTTCCCGATGCGATCCAGCAGTTTGAATAATCATTTTTTTTGATGGCAGGCATACGCCCTGCATCGCTTCTCTTATCTCCTGATGAGTCCCATTTAGTCTGTATGATGCGCGAGCCACCGGTCAAGAAGGTACTGTACTGGTGCGATGAGTGCAATGTGCCGCTGATCGCGAAGAGCTGCGCATGCGGCCGGGAAGGGAGGGTGATCGAACTCCTCCAGCCCTACGAGCTCCGTCCCGCCCTGTCTGCCGACCGGGCGCTGATCCAGCGGCTCATACAGGAGCAGTACGGTGATGTGCCCCTTGCGCAGATCCTCCTCCTGAACAAGACCGGAGGTGTCGACCGTGCGGATCTCGTGATCATGCATGGCGAACGCTTTGGCTGGCTCACCTTCGACCCGGTCAGCCGGAAGTTTGCGCTCGATATAACACCCGAAGCCCTGCCGTTCATCGTCCGCCATGCAACGAAAGGCGTGGTGGACCTTGATACCCACACGAATGCCCGCAGTGAGCAGGGGCGGATCGGCGGGAAACGTCTCGCCCTCACGCAGCCCGTTCCCAATGGCACCGTGATCGTGAAATACAAGGCCCGGTACGGGACGGGCGTTGTCAGGGACGGGTCGATCAAGGTAAAGGAACTGATCGCGGTGGAACCCCGCACCCTTCCTGATCCCGGCTGGGATGTGGCGATCGAAAAGAACCGGTATCACCTGAAGAACCTTGAGCGGCATGCGATCCGGGCGATCAAGCACCACATGTCCGACCGGCCGACTGCAAACGTCTCGTTCTCCGGGGGAAAGGACAGCACGGTCGTGCTCCACCTTGCCCGGAAGGCCGGTGTGACGAAGGCCTTCTTCATCGACACCGGGCTTGAATTCCCTGAAACCATTGCGTTTGTCAAATCCCAGGGTGTCGAGATGTTCGGCGGTGCCGGGGATTTCTGGCAGGCCGTGGAGAAGGCAGGGCCGCCGGGCAAGGACAACCGATGGTGCTGCAAGTTCCAGAAGCTGCGTCCGCTCAAGCTCTTCCTTGCGCAGGAGGGCCCCTGTGTCACGATCCAAGGCAACCGGTGGTACGAGTCATGGAACCGTGCCAGCCTTGACGAAACGAGCCAGAACCCTGACAACCCGCTCCAGCTCAATGTCTCGCCCATCAGGAACTGGCGGGCACTCGAAGTCTTCCTCTATCTCTGGTGGCAGAAGGCTGCAATGAACCCGCTCTACGAGCAGGGCATCGAGCGGATCGGGTGCTACCTC
This sequence comes from Methanoregula sp., assembly GCA_041663625.1. Lineage (GTDB taxonomy): Archaea > Halobacteriota > Methanomicrobia > Methanomicrobiales > Methanospirillaceae > Methanoregula. The sequence continues at coordinate 1,771 of JBAYMI010000029.1, read as the reverse complement.
TGCCCGGCAATGCTGGAGAGCGAGTACGAGCAGATCCATCTGACCCATCCGGAATATACCCGGCGCTGGGACGCGTTTGTCGAGCGGTGGGCCGCAAAGAAAGGCCTGCCGGAGGCCTACTGCCGCTGGGGACTCTGGCGTTGGAAGGCCCTGCCGAAGAAGATGCAGGAGATCTGCCGGGCAAATGGGATTGCCGTCAACGAGGACTTCACCCTGAAGGCAAATCCCCCGGCAAAACTACCGGCTGAAAAGAGCAATAAAATGGTTGATAGTGCGGAAGGAAAAACCATGACGTCTGATATGAACGAATCGGCCCGGGACCTGTTTGACGTGACGGCGATCCGGAAGGATTTCCCGCTCCTTGCGGAAGTGGTATATCTCGATAATGCAGCAACGAGCCTCTCTCCCGAACCGGTGATCCAGTCGATGGTGGAGTTCGAGCGCAATTACCGGGCCAATGTCGGGCGTGGCGTCCACCGTCTCACCCAGATCGCATCCCAGCGCTACTGGCATGCCCACGAGAAGGTAGCGGGATTCATCGGGGCAAAGGAGGGTGTCACCGTCTTCACGAAGAACACCACCGAGTCCATCAACATGGTGGCGCAGGGCTTCTTGTGGAAGACGGGTGACCGTGTGCTCACGACTATCCTCGAGCACCACTCTAACCTCCTGCCCTGGTACCACCTGAAGAACCGGGGAGTATCAGTCGATGTTGCAGGTATCCGCGATGATTATTCCCTTGACCTGCTCGCATTCGAATCCGCGATCACCGACAAGACGCGCCTTGTCGCGGTTACCCACGCCTCCAATGTGCTGGGCGTGATCACGCCGTTGAGAGAGATCGCGAAGATCTGCCATGATCACGGCGCCCTTCTGCTGGCGGACATGGCCCAGACAGCCCCCCATATGCAGGTCGATGTTGCCGCGCTCGGGTGTGATTTTTGTGCATTCTCGGGCCACAAGATGCTCGGCCCCACCGGCACCGGGGTGCTCTGGATGAAGGAGCCGGTCATCGAGCCGCTCCTGCTGGGAGGCGGTTCCGTGGAATCCGTGAAGGGATCCGATTACACGCTCACTGAAGGATACCAGCGCTATGAAGCAGGGACCGGCAACATTGCAGGGGGCATCGGCCTGGGAGTTGCAGTGGATTACCTTACCCGGATCGGGATGGATAGCATCCGGCGGCACGAACAGGTCCTCACGACGCGGATCATTGAGGGGCTCCGGCAGAATCCCCGCGTCACCCTCTATGTCCCGGAGACTCCGGAACGGCGCGTCGGCGTTGTCTCGTTCACGGTTGATGGGCTGCACCCGCACGAAGTCGCCCAGCGCCTGGATGAGATGGCAGACATCATGGTCCGGTCCGGCCACCACTGCTGCATTCCGCTCATGGAACGACTGGGACTGCCCGACGGTACGGTACGGGTCAGCCTCGGGCCGTACAATACGCAGGACGAGGTGGATCTCTTCCTTGCAACGATAGCAGAGATCACCCGTTAAGGCAGTCTCCGCCCCCTCTTCCCGGTGAGTGCGGTGCCGTCACCTATTTATCACGATTTATTATGTAGGACTTCCAACCTACTGATGACACAACCGGGCCATGTGCCCGCTCTCGAGTGATCTTCCATGAAGAAACAACAGATCTCTGACCTGTTCTCCCGTGTCCGGGAGAAACGCCCGCTCGTCCACCACATCACGAATTACGTGACGGTCAATGACTGCGCCAACATCACGATCTGCGCCGGGGGTGCACCGGTAATGGCCGATGCAG
>JBAYMI010000028.1:0-13189 GCA_041663625.1 Methanoregula sp. | reverse complement strand
CGCTTGTCATCCCAGGGACCGTCATCCTGCACCACCAGCGGAAAGCCGCAGCGGTCCGGAAGAAGCACGAACTGGAGGGTCTCCTTGTTCCGCCGGTAATGATCGTGAGCATCACCTCGCGCTGCAACCTTGCCTGCGCCGGCTGTTATATGGCCGGGCGGAACGATAAGCCCGCAGCGGAGATGAGCCCGGCTATCCTGGCGTCGCTGGTCAGCCAGTCCGCGGAACTGGGGGTCTCGGTCATGGTCATTGCCGGCGGCGAACCGCTCGTCCGGCAGGATGAGATTCTATCAATCGCACAAGCCCATCCCGTAATCCTCTTCCCGGTCTTCACGAACGGGCTTCTGATCGATGAGGAGATTGCCGGAACCATTGCAAAAAACCGGAACATCGTCCCCATCATCAGCTTCGAGGGATTCCGGCAGGACACCGACTCGCGGAGGGGAGACGGTGTCTACGAGCGGCTCCTCTCCACCTGCGCACGGCTGAAAAGCCGGAACATTTTTTTCGGCTGCTCGGTTACGGCCACCCGGGATAATTTCTCGCGGGTCACGGACGAAGCGTTCATCCGCCGGATGCTCGATTACGGCGCCCGGGTCTTCACCTTTGTCGAGTACGTACCCATGGAGCCCGGCACAGAAAACCTGGTCCTTACCCCTGAGCAGAAGAAGATCCTCCCGGTGGTTCTGACGGACTGCAACCGGAAATTCCCGGCGCTCTTCATCGGTTTCCCGGGTGATGAGGATGAGTATGGCGGGTGCCTTGCGGCTGGACGGGGCTTCGTGCATGTGAGCCCGTCAGGAAATCTAGAGCCCTGCCCGGCAGCGCCGTACTCGGATGCGAACCTTGCCCAGGTACCGCTCAAAGAGGCGCTCCGCTCCCGGCTGCTCTCGCGGATCCGGGCCGAGCATGGGCTGCTTACTGAGTCACACGGGGGCTGTGCGCTCAGGGCGAACCGGGAGTGGGTTGAGGGACTGGTGAACCGGGACTGAACCGGGCTCCCGCCATATTTTTTTATTTTTTTACACAGGGAAAATGATCTTTAATTTTTCCGGATTTGTTTCCGGAATTTTTTATGGCCCATGAGTCCGGCATTGCCCGGGCATCTGGTGCCGGACCGCTCCTGCAGATGAGCCACGCAGAAAATTTTTTTGAAAAACCGTGTCGGTTGGAAGATCAAACGGATATCCTTTGTAACAGATCCACCGGGACGTATCTCTTTCCGTTTCGTACGCCCCCGACCTGCCCGGAATCAGGGTTTTTTAAAATCAGTTGTGATAATTATTACCGATGTGCTATGGTAAATCAGAATCCGCCATGTTTATGGGAATTCATACCCCATAAGATTGCATGAGACCGGGTTTTTCAGGTGTTTTTTTCTTTGTCCTTATCGCACTGCTGCTCATTGCTGCCGGATGTACCCAGCCACCATCCCCAGTAATGCCGGTAAGCCCGGGAAATGCAGATACGGTCAATGTGACGACCAATGAGACGCTGGTTGCGTTTGTCAACGAAGCAGTTGCTTATGCTCGTACTCATGGCAGGGACGCAGCCCTTGCAGAATTTTCCAATCCGAACGGTTCGTTCGTCCGGGGCGAACTCTATATCTATGCCTATGATTTCAACAGCACCACCCTCGCCCACCCGGTCAGCCCGGAGAAGATCGGTGTGAACCGGCTGCATGAACGGGATGCACTCGGCAACCTCTATGCACAGGGATTTATCGATGCCGTGCAGGATGGCCGCGGGTATCTCTGGTTCTATTACAAGAATCCGGTGCACAATAATGCCATCGAGAAGAAACTCGGGTACGTGGCAAAAGTGGATGACGGCTGGTGGCTGGGTTCCGGTGTCTATTACGGCCCGATCGAACCGTCGCGTGTGACATCGTCGGGTGCTCCGTCTAACACCAAGGAGATCAAAGATTTTGTGGATTCTGCTGCAGCCTACGCCCAGAAGAACGGGAAGGATGCGGCCCTCAGGGCATTCAGTAACACATCCGGCCCGTTTGCAGCCGGCGATCTCTATATCTATGCCCTTGATTATTCCGGCACTGCACTCGCGCTGGCATACCAGCCGCAACTTGTCGGCACCAGTTTCTCTGATATCAAAGACTCCTCCGGCAGGTATTATACCCGGACCGAGATCCATCTTGCACAGGATGGCGGGGGGTATCTCGTGTACCAGTATCCGGACCCGGCGGCAAATTTCACCGTGCGGTACAAGATCAGTTACGTGCGTCCTGTCGATGACACGTACTGGATAGGAGCCGGCATCTATACGAGCGAGGACAAGCTTATCGACCAGGAGCTCCGGCAGTTTGTTGCCGATGCAAAAGCCTATGCGAAGAGCACGGGCAAAGAGAAGGCACTGGCCGAATTCAATAACCCGAATGGATCGTTTACAAGAGACGGCATGTACATCTTTGCCGACGATTACAATGGGACGGCACTTGCATGGCCCTACCGCCCCGACCTGGTGGGGAAAAACCTGTACAATACGACCGACTCCATGGGAACATATCATATCCGGGCCATCCTCAAGAGCGCCCGTAACGGCACCGGGATGGTTGAGTACTACACGGAGAACCCGATCACGAATATCACGCAGCTCAAGATCAGTTACGTGACGGATGTTGACGGGACCTGGGTGCTCGGCGCAGGCCGGTACATAGAGCCAAATACTGTCAACCTGCGGGGATAATTGTCCCCCCCCATTATTTCAGAAAATTTCCGTGTCACCATTCTCCCGGTCTTTTCATCGATCGCTTCGAGCAGGTCCAGGAATTTTTAGATAGTGAACCCGTGGGGCTGTGCCCTGCGGGCGAACCGGGCGGGAGTGGGGGGACTGCTGCGGTTGCAATAATTCAGGCTCTGTCAACTCGTTTTTTGACCTGGACCAAACAGGGGCCATTTCAGCCCTCGATTACCTCTCACAACGGTCCGACCGACATAGTATCGTGAAAAACCGACACTATTGTTTTTCAATAACGCCAAAATTCCCCCGGATTGTCGTAAATCATAGTAAATTGCACCCGGAAAATGACAGTATTTAGCAGAGTTCCAGTGGTCGATCTCTCCCAAATTCATACTTTCCGGTTTGCGCAGGATCCCGCGAAAAATCACCCAGCAAAAAGAGGTCCATAGCGGTGTTCTGCGGGCCGATCGGGGGGTGCCACCAGGTGTCGGACGTGGCAACTGGCTGCCGGAACTGATCCGGATCGCCCGTTTCACGTCGTAGGGCCAGATAATGGGGTCTTGTCAGACATCTGGCGATGGGGTGTCTCCGACGGAGAATGAGATGCATGGGAGTATTACTCATGGGGTGATTGACTGGGTCAGGGGGCATCCAGAGTGGATGAAAATCTCCCCCACTCTTTGCGATAGCAGTGAGGTGGTCCTTGTGTGCGATCCCGACCCGGGCTTGATACCGAAAATGTTTGAGGGGAGGTGTGGGAATTTTTTGGCCGGACTTCTGAATAAAAAATTTGTACACGATGCCGGAAAAATTTCTGGAAAAAAAATTCCCAGACAAATTTTTAATTTTTTGAAAACTTTTTGTGAACAAAAAAAATTTCCGTGAAGTAACGAGTCCTTACGCGCAAAACGCCTCGGCGGGTTTTGCGCTACGCACTTACCTGTACGCAAATTCAGCGATCAAGAATCTTGCCCAGCCGCGACTTCATGCGAATCCAAATGGGGAATTATCAAAATGCCATTGAATTTTCTTTTGAAGAAATACACAATTGATTGTTGTTCAAGAAATGTATTGAAATCATTTCTTCATTTTTTTAATTATAAAGTCTATCATTTCCTTCTTTTTTTCTAAATCGGATCGAGTTGAATTAAGATTTTGATAATAATACATCAACCCTTGTTTATCTTGAAAATTTGGTGCATTAACAAGTAAATGTGCTAACAATTGTTCAGTAATCCCTTTTATCATATTGATATCTTCGTATGAAAAATCACTAATATCTCCACCGTGAACAAATTTATTTCTTTTTTCTTTGAATACCGATATTACATCCTTATAAAATTCTTTATCTTTGAAATGTGAAGCAATACGGATTGTTAAATCCTCATAAGTTGAGCTACCTTCATAAACCGTTAGTATCTCTAAAACCTGCCACAAATTAAAACAACTAATCCATTTATTATCATAATTGTCAAGGACACTATTGTAAATTGAGAACGAATTTGCGAATAATTTTTGAAAATTGCCATTATTTATTGCATTGAGTCGAGATGTGATTTTTTGTGCATCACTAATTATGTGATAATTAGATTGAAAATCAATTTCTTTTTGGGAATGACAAACAACAATCCTTGGTTCACCGACAATCTCTTTGGTATTATTGAAAACTAAAAAGAAATTTGGTGGATAAAGCAAAGATATAGGATCAACTCTCCCAAAGTGATGATGAATTTTTCTAAAATCAGCGACAAAATTAATAATTGAACGTAACAGTTCAAATTTATCCCAAGCTAAATTGGTGGCTTTTATTTCATTTCTACCAAATTCTTCAATCTCAAAATATGTATATTCTGGATGAAAATAGTGTTTTGTTCCATTTTCTTTGAATAATTCAGTTCTATGATCCTTAAAATCATAATTTTTAATCAAATATTTATATGATCTAATTTTGATCTTGGTGCCTGATAAGATAAAATGTCTTTTTTTGAGAGATTTGTACTTAATTTTCGAAGGGATAATAATAAAAAAATTTTGGGGATTTTGTACTCTTAACAAATCATATTGTCGCTCAATCTCTTCTTTTATTTCGCCAATGGTAATTGTTTCCATTTGGATTGATGAGTTGTCATGAAGGGCAATTATTGATTTATTAATAATCCCTCGTTTTTCATTAAAACTTAAATTTGATGGCAATTTAATATTGTTTAACAAGGCGTAAAGATAAGAATCGTACTTGAAAATATTCGCATTCTTTCGAGATGTGGATCCCGGTTCAAAACACGAATTCGCCAACTTGATATAATCAATTGTTTTTATTTCATTTTGTTGTTTTATCGTGACCGCCATAATCGTGTTCCTTATATTTCAATTAGGGTCTAATTATAAAAAATATAATCCATCTCCTACCGTTCCACAATCAATTCTTTCTCGAAAGAACAGGGTATTTCATATCTTTTTTTGAAACTAGGAAATTTATTCAACAACCGTCACTGAGAACCCGGTCTCGTTACCAGTGACCGGTTCCCATGACCGCGAGTACACGGTTTCGATCTTCTGTTCGCCTTTGGCGATGTATGCGATATCCCAGACCCGGATTCCCCCGGTGCCCATCAGTTTCCCGGTCTTGTCCGATGGTTCGTAGGTGTCGTTGGTCATCAACAGCTTGGGTGTTGTGGAGAGGTACGCATGATACAACTCCATCTGTTTCTGATATCTGAATTTGCTGCAGAATTATCTATGATTGCATTTGACTGCGAAAAAACCGGAAGTAACCAATGCGGGTACTCATCGGGCGGCATGCTATGGTTCAGACCGCTTCAAGCCGGAGCAGAACGATCTCCCCGTCTTTCTGCGTGGTGACAAAGAGACGGACGGGCTCGATCCCGCTGCTCAAGTTCCGGTGGATCAGTGCAGGCTTGCGCTCGATCCGTGTCCCGGTTTTGTAGGTCTCGTTCACGGACGAACGGATCGCGCAGTCCGGGCAGAACTTTGTCCTGCCGCAACCGTGCGGGATCATGGAGTTCACGCATTCGAAGACCTTGCCGTACAGGTTTCCCTTGACCTGCGAAAGAGGCTTGCCCGCGATGGTGAGAGCGGAGGTGTTTGCAGCAACCACGTTCACATCGCGGTCCATCAGGAAGACCGGCGCTTCGAGCAGGTCCAGGAATTTTCTGATATTGAACCTGTGTTTTGCAAAAATGTTCTGGTAACAGGATTTGCAGACGCCGTGGCTGACCGGGTCATCCGGTGTTTCCCCCTCGCGGATAACGGCATTGCAGAACGAGCAGACGGTCTTCATGATTGAGTTGGATGATCATAGGATTTTTTTTTGGATATAACGGCTTGGTTGCGGTACAATGCCGGCGGATTTCATCCCTAAAAAATCAGGTGTGCCGAATTATTTTTATTGCAGTTTTTCTTAGTTTGGTCACTTAATTGATTGCATCCCCACTGGCCTAATTAAATGATCTCAATTTTAATGTGTGTATCAATATTTTTCGCAATGTCTTCAAGATATGACGAAAACCGGTATTCCCGGTGTCGTTTATCTGATTTTGAAGTAATCCATTCAAGCTCGTTAATGATTCCCTGATTAATCAGAACCTGTATAATTTCCCCTTTCCCTGTTTCACTATTAAACAATATTTTTAAAAGACCGCTGAATTTCTTGAAAGAATTTTTACTAATTTCATTGTAATCCTCCGAATAATTCCACAAAGACCATTGATTTTTTAATTTGCAGTATAACCAAACAATTTGCCTCTCTTTTTCAGTTGCAGATGCGAGCCTGTATAATGTTTGGAGTTTCAAAACCGGATTAAGGTTAAGATATTCGTTGACAAGCAATGTAGCATCATGATACCCGGATTCGAAGGTAAAACCTGCATCTTCAACAATTTTTACAAAGTTTTTGAAACATGTATCTGCCCGCTCTTTACCATACCGGACAGTAAGATTTTCTAAAATTAGTCCATGTTTAGGGATCTTCCCATTATCCGTCGCTGTGGTTCCTGTTGGGGTATTCGCCCACTGATACAGCGCATCTGTCAAGATAATATCAGATTGTACAGAATCCATCAATTTTTTGAAATTACCCGTCATCGTTTCTTCCTCTTGTCAGAATGTACTCACAACTTCAAAAAGTATTATGTCGGAAACCGGCATCTCCTCATCTTTCGTATCCCTGTTCTTCTCCCATAAAACGAATCATCCAAATCTTCGTTTTCGGATATTGTGGCTGAACTGGTGATCATGTTCCGGCAGATCGCTTCTGTTGAAAATCCTTATGCAATCTCCTCACGGAACACGCTCTCACAATTTTTCCTGCGCATTTCTGGACGAAACATTCGATAATCCGCTTCGCTGCATCGAGATCCGGTGCATTACTCTTCTTAATCTCTCCCAAGAGGGAATCAAAAACAGCAACAGGCACGTAGTTTTGAAGAGCGAAACCCGCTTGAGTCTCGAACATCCCGTGAGGGATCAATCACGTGGCAAAGGGCCGGAAGAAGTAAGCCGGGTTTCTGGCCATTCACCGGATTCACGGAAGAAAGTATCTTTTTTAATCTCCCGCTGCTTATATCTCCCCATGAGCGGACAGGAGGGAAAGAATCAGATCTGCAACCGGATACGGGACGTTTTTTCATCCCTTCCCTTATTGCGGGTGGCATATCTCTATGGATCGTTCCTTTCCCGCGATGATTTCCGCGATATCGATATTGCCCTGCTTGTCGGCGAAAATGATTGCAGTGAAGATCCCCTTGCTTATGCCTCGCGGGTTGCCGATCTCCTTGGGACCGCCCTTGGGTTCCGGTACGAGTGCGATGTCAGGGTCATCAACCACGAGCCGGTCTGGTTCCAGTACGAGGTGATAAGCTCGGGTCGTGTGGTGTTTGTCCGCGATGAGGATGACCGAATCGATTTCGAGACCCGGGTACTGGTCGAGTACCAGGATATAAAGTTCATGTACGATCTTTTTGACCGGGAATATCTTGCGCAGGCCTGATATGCGACTTCTTGCACAATTACAGACACTCGATGAATCGCTCCTTGCATGGCAGCGTTACCGGCAGATCCCGTTTGAGAGGTTCGAACGGGAGAAAGATACGCAGTACATGGTCTGCCATGCGATGCTCCTTGCCATCCAGTCGTCCATTGATCTCGCCACGGGTATGGCGGTCATGAAGACACCGCGCCGGCCCGATACGTACCGCGAGACCTTCCATGTGCTGGGAAAATCCGCAATTATTCCGGAAGAACTTGCCGGTGAGATGGCCAAGCTCGCCGGGTTCCGGAATGTCCTCGTGCACGAGTATACCGGTCTTGATACCCGCAACGTCCATCGTGTCCTCATGGAGAACTGGGAGACAATGGATCGATTCAGGAACCTGGTGAAGACGTTCATCCGGGAACTGGATAAACCCGGGGCCTGATATCCCCCTCTTCTTACTGCGGGTAATTCTGGTACTTCCGGCGGGAGGCAGAAACGTTCTCGCGGGGTGGGTGTATGGATGTATGGCCCGGCTCCTCTCTGTCGCCCGAAGATATCGAGGATCCCCCTCCCCCAAAATCCCCTCTTAGATAGTGCAGATCCGGACTCATGCAAAATACCTGTCACAGGTCACTGACCCGGCCAATTCACCTGACCTGTCACAGGTATCTGACCTGTCACGGGTCAGGTGACCCGCAACTTCGGGTGCCCTAAACCTGTGATCCAAAACAGGGGTTTCTTTCATCGCGACCGTGCTTACCCCCGCCCACCTTGCGTTTTGCCTCCCAAAAGCGTACATTAACGTTTTACAACGCCACGCAAAACGCCCCGTTTACCTCAAATCCGTTGTAAATGGCGATTTTTAAAAAAGTGAGCGAAAGTGTACTGCTTTTTGCACATAATTCCCGGAATATGTCCCGCTGAGGGGCAATCCGGGGCTGTACAGTGTCCGGATTTGGGGGTTGGAGATGAGGTGTCCGGGGGATGTGAGGTCCGTCGGAGACCGGGGATAGGTGGGGTGACGATTATTGCCCTGTTCTGGTATCCTCCATCTCATGATTGCATTGGTGCACCCCGAATGGGTGGATATACTCACCGTGCCGGAAGTAAAATGGTCCGGGTGATGTGTACGGAATTTTTTCGGAACTTTATTTTTCCGGACTTTGTAAAAAAATCCCGGGCATGCTACCGAAAAATTTTCCGGAAAAAATTCGTAAAAGTATTTTCAGAACTTTTTTTGAGCGTACCCTTTTCTCCATGGTACGATGCCCTACGCGCAAAACGCCTTGCGGGTTTTGCGCTACGCACTTTCCTGTACGCAAAATAGTGATCGGGGAACTTGTCCGGCAAGGGGTCGGCAGATCCCCGGGTAACTCTCTGTGTAGCACAGAGGGAGAGTGAATGGTAATTACTGAACGTGCAGGCTGGTGAAAATAATTTGAGAAAAAACTGCTCTGGAGAAATCATTCACTCACCATTGTGACATTCCTGAGAGCAGGTTCCTCACTCTTCCCCGCTGATGCGCATCCCTGTTACGATGACACGGTGTTGCCCGGTCCGGGATTATCACACGGTGTCCCGTCCCCCGCGGGGGACGCATTGGCACAAAATAAAAGCGATCCTGTTCTGAAAGTGGTTTTCTCCTGAATAAAAAAAATCTGGTTACTCCACAACCACCGTCATCGAGAACCCGGTCTCGCTGCCGGTGACCGGCTCCCATGACCGGCCATACACCGCAGTGATCTTCTGTTCGCCCGTTGCGATGGCGGTGATATCCCAGGTCCGCGTTCCTCCGGCGCCCATCAGTTTCCCGGTCTTGTCCGATGTCTCGTAGGATGTATTGGTCACCAGGAGCCCGGGCGTTGTCGTGAGATTCCACTGGTAGCCGGTAGTGGGATTCTCCGCCAGCTGGACGATGATGAAATTACCCTGCTTCACGTACACGGTGCCGTTGTCCTGTGCCTCGGTCACGACAATGTGGCTCACCTGGACCGGGGTTCCGGTGGATGCTGGCTGCGTGGTCTTGTCCGTGGAAGTTCCGGTCCCGGTGCAGCCGGCGAACACGACCGCTGCGGCAAGCAGGAAGACGATACAGATCGTGATGACTGGTGGTGCGTTGAGCATGATGCAACTCCTGTATTTTTCTCTCTCCGTAGATTCGTTGCGGGATTATTTATGCTTGTATTTGACTGCGAAAAAACCGGGAGTTATCAGCGGCCGGGAACATGGCACCGGTGCAGGGCCCGGCGCCAGTGGACCCGGCGGCAGAACAAAGGCGCTGTTCCGGGAGAACGATTGGGCCTGGATTTTTTTGTGGCAGGAGTTGTCTATCATCCCGCCCGGGATCCCATCTTCGTTCCTGCCCCTCTGCGCTTTCGTTCTCCATGAGGACGCGGTGGACGTTGCGGGTATTCTCCCGGCGTCCCTCACGCGGCTCCTGCACCGGTGGCCGTGACTGTTGACGATACGTTGATCCCGATATGGGTATAGAGCACATCAACCCCGGGTTCCCGCCCGAGGAAATTCTCCAGGAGCACGGTGCCGTCCTCCATGTTGCCCTTCCCGAGGATCTCCTGGCGGAACTTCCCGCCGGTTGTCTGGTTCTCCATGCCGTCCCGCTGGAATTCGTCTAGGATCGCAAGCGCGTACACCTTCGACCAGAGATACCCGTAGTACCCGGCATCGTACCCGTCCATGACGTGGCCGAACTGGGCCGGCAGGTGCGTCCCCTCGAGGGCGGGCATACCCTTTGCCTCTTCATAGGTCTGGTACCAGATCGCCGTTGTATTGACCGGGCTGTCAGCCGTATGGAACCGCATGTCCGCAAGCGAGAAGGCCAGGGTGCTGCTGTACGAAAGCCCGGATCCGGCCATGCGGGATGCGATGATCCGGTCGATAAGATCGGCAGGAATCTTCATCGAGGTATTCGTGTAATGTCCCGAGAGCGATTCCATGACCTGCGGATCCCAGACCCACTCCTCCATGGCCTGCGAAGGCGTCTCGACAAAATCCCACTCCACGCGTGTCCCGGACAGCGAACCGTACGGCGCCCGGGTGAGAAGCGAATGCATGGCATGGCCGCTCTCGTGGAAGAGGGTCTCGACCTCGTACATGTTCAGGAGGGACGGCTTGCCGCCTTCCGGTTCAGGGAAGTTCCCGACAATGACCGCAACCGGAACCGTATAGGTCCCGTTCAAGAGCCTGCCGGCAATGAGCGTCTCCTCAAAGTACCCTTCACCTTTTCCCTGCCGGGGGTAGGGGTCGAAGTACAGGTATCCCACCGTGGCATTATCGGAGAGGTTGGCCACCCGGAAGACCCGCACTTCCGAAGACCAGACCGGGGCATCCGGTATCTCGTCGAACCGGATGCCAAAGAGCGATCCGTATATGCCGAACATGCCCTGCAGCACCCCGTCCAGGGAGAAGTATTCCCGGACTTCTTCCTCATTGTATGCATACAGCATCCGGGTCTGTTTCTCCTGGAGATAGGAAATATCCCAGGGATCTACCTGCGCAGCAGCCGGATCGATGCTTCTCTTGATCGCGAGGAGATCCGCTCTCTCTGCAATGCTCTTCTCCTTCAGCGGATCTTTCATGGCAGAGAGAAACGCCATCACGTTGCCGGTGTTCTTTGCCATCCTCCCGTCAAGCTGGTAATCTGCCCACGTTGCGTACCCGAGTTCCTGCGCGATCCGGTGCCGGAGATCGAGGGCATTTTCAAGGAGGGCGGTATTTTCCCCGGCCTGCTGGTTCTGGGAAGCAGCATACATCGTCTTCCGGGTCCCGCTCCTGTCGGCATAGGTCATCACTGCCGAATAGCCCGCGGATTTTACCGGCACAAGGTACGTTCCCTGCGGCGTCCGGTTGAAACCGGCCATTGAGTCTGGCAGCACACCGGCCAGATCGTCTGCGGTGAATTCGAGGGTCGTGTTATCATTGTTCAGGTTTGCCATGAATTGTGCTTCCCGTGAGGAGAGATTCGCTCTCATGGCATTGACCCGGGCAAGCCGGTCATCCGGCAGGGCGAGCCCGTTGTGCTCGAAGTACCTGGCCGTCACATTGCAGAGCCGCGCTTCATCGGGTGTGCGGGGCACGGTTCCCCGGATGGCATCGTACAGGTCGCGCCGGGAGTACGTTGCTGAGGTGAACATGTCTGACGAGACCCTGCAGGTCATGCCTTCCGCGGCAATCGAAGCATCCGGATACACGGCTGACATCAGGACCGCGGACGGCTCGATGGCATCGGAATAATCCGTCATCGCCCGGTCAAAAGCGAGGAGGGTGTTGTCGGGCGTCCGCTGATCCGGGGGGATGGCTGCGATGGCATTGAACGAGGCATTGGCATCCTGTTCTGCCGCCGTGCAGATTCGGGTTATCTCACCGGGAGAATACTGTGCCTGGATAAGGGACGCTCCCCCGGGCGGGGCGGCTGCCGGAGTACCTGTTGCCGGATTCTGCGGGAGATCCTGCACGCATCCGCAGGTTATCGCAGATACAAGGAGGAGGAACACTGCGAGAGATGCCAGTACTGTCCTGGAGGGGGGAAGTGTGTGCATGGTAGGCCCGGTGATTCTTCCGTTGGGCGCTGATCGCCATAAATACATGGATTTTTTCAGGGGCGGGCCCCGGGGAATGGGCTGCCGGACCGGATCCCCCGATTACCCCGGGGCCCTTCCGGTACCGGCAGCCGTGATCGCAGTGTCCGTTTTCCCTCAGGGGAACCGGGGGGAGTACACTTCCGGCAGGTTCCTCTTTCACCTTCATGCCGCATCCCCATTCCTTATTATATCCGGATGGAAAACACCTCAGCACCGTGTCAGAGTTCCAGCTCGTCTCAACTTTCGAACCTGCCGGCTCGCAGCCGGAAGCTATCAGGCAGCTGACCGCAGGCCTCGAACAAAACGAGCAGTACCAGACCCTCCTTGGCGTCACCGGCTCCGGCAAGACGTTCACGATGGCAAACGTGATCGCATCCGGGGACCGGCCAACGCTCGTGCTCGCCCACAACAAGACGCTCGCCGCCCAGCTCTACTCCGAGTTCTGCGACTTCTTCCCTCAGAACCGGGTCGAGTACTTCGTCTCCTATTACGATTACTACCAGCCCGAGTCCTACATCCCGTCAAAGGACCAGTACATCGAGAAGGACTCCGCGATCAATCCCAAGATCGAGCAGCTCCGGCTCTCCGCCACCGCCTCGCTCTCGTTCCGGAAGGACGTGATCGTGGTCGCCTCGGTCTCCTGCATCTACGGCCTCGGCAACCCGGAGAACTTCCGGAACATGGGGTTCGAGCTCGCGGTCGGCCAGAAGATCGGGCGGAACGAGATCATGAGCCGGCTCCTGGACATCCTCTTCCAGCGAAACGATCTCGAACTGATGCCGGGCCGGTTCCGGGTCAAGGGCGACACCATCGACTTCATCCCCGGGTATTTCAATAACATCATCCGGGTCGAGTTGTTCGGCGACGAGATCGATCGCATCAGCGAAGTGGACAAGAACACCGG
>JBAYMI010000027.1:0-13296 GCA_041663625.1 Methanoregula sp. | reverse complement strand
ATATGATCACTAATCAATAAGAGGAGCGGAAAACCAGCCTATGACAAATTATCACCTTTCCGTCACCATCTGGGAAGAAGATGGTGTGTATGTTTCAAAATGTGTTGAACTCGAGGTCGCCAGTTGTGGGGATACACCAAAAGAAGCACTGGAGAATATCCGTGAAGCGATCGATATCTATCTGAAAAATGCACTGGAATACGGAATGTTAAATGATCTGGAACCCTCCCTCACAACCCATGAAAAATTTACTTCCCTGATCGAGGTCCAGGCGTGAAACTTCCACGAGTCTCATCTGATTTCGGAGTTAAAAAAGAGAGGTTTTACAGATGCGCGCCATCAGGGAAAAGGAAGCCACACAGCCCTTATCCACACTGACGATACGGGTCTGAAATTACTCGTAATCGTCCCTAAACGAGATATCCTGCCCATTGGCACGCTCCTCTCGATAATGAGACAGGGGAAGTTTACGCGGGAAGAATTCATTGAGATACTCTCGGGTTGATCGCTGAAGATTTACCACCCGAAAACTTCCGCGGGAGTTGGATACCCGTAATTCTATGAAGTAATCGAAGGCGTTGCACATTTTCTCTTCCAGAAAAAATCTCATTATCGTTTTGTCCGGCAGAATTTTTCAAAAATTTTCCCCAAAAATTCCGGTAAACAACGAAGTCTCCCGATCAGTCCCTCCCTGATTTTTCCGGCCCCAGTACTTCACTAATTTGAGCCCGAACTAAAAGTGTCTCTTCAATGGATTTTTCTGGCCCGGGTTCTACGTGGTCTGAAGAACGATTGACGAAGATTTGTTTCAGTTCTTTGAAGATTCTGGGGGATGGGATGGGATACGAGTTGCTGACTATCCGCTATGTACGGAGGAAATTTTAGAGACGTACCGGGTTCGTACAATTTGTTTGGATTAAGGTTTTCTCCAGAGCATATTTTTTCAAGCAGACTCTGCTGAAAAATGTTCAATCGCGATCATGAGGTGTCAGTTGGGGAGGCTACAATCGGATAATTATCCTACAATCGGTATGTACATGCTACAAAATTTTTGGTTTGCCGACGTGAGAGGGATTGCTGATCAACCAGACCCTGCCTGAAAAAATTTGAGCAGGGTTGAGGGGGTGGTTGAAAATTTTTTGCCGGAGATCGATTGCGATGCTAATAATTGAGTAACTATTCACTCAGATTTTTGGCAGGTAGTGTACACTACCAAGAGTCACGGAGGAATAATGAGAGAAGTACTGGGCTCATTATACGATACGATCAGGAACGTCAGGATTCCAGATATACTGGATCATCCGGAAAATATATCGCAAATTTCTCCGGATATTCATTAACAGGATTTTCCCTGCGTGTGTGGGATTCCCGTTGGAAACCGGTACCCGCACCTCTCACGTTTCGGATTTTCCTTGCGTGTGTGGCATTTCAGAAAATCGGGGTCCGGAAAAACCGGGAAAAATCCGCAGGTTGCCAGGTCCACCTACCCAATCCCCATATCAGAGAGGTCCCGGATAAAATATCCTTCCCGAATGAGGATTTCCTTTCCATCGATCGCCCGTGCGGCAATACCGAGGGTCACCGGCCCGGACAATCCTTTAACAAGCGGGATCTTCTTTTCAAGTGCAGACAGGATTTTGTGTGCTTCAGGAAGCGAAAGCTCGCAGTTTTTGATCTCAACAGCAAGGGTCCCATCAGGTTTGAGTGCGAGAAAATCGATCTCGTCTCCCCGCCGGTTCCACCACGACCCGATACGATCGTAACTGGGAGCGAGTTCCTCACGAAGAAGTGTCCGTACCATCTCCTCGAATGCCCAGCCGGAAAATGCTCTCCATTCCAGGAGAAACCGGTCCTTAATGGGCTTGTACTGCCCGCTCTGGTACTGACTCATGTTCCGGTAGATATACCGTGCATAGAACCGGAAAAAATTGTCTGAAAAGAGATACCTTCCCATCTTTGAACGACGACCCATTTCCGTAACCGGGACCCGGTACTCAATGATCCCCATAAGATCGATAAGATCCCGGAGGTATGACGGTAATGAGGTAGGTTCAAGGTGCGTATAATCTGCGATCTCTTTCTGGGCGCACTTTCCCTCTGCAATTGCTGCGAGGATCTCATAGTACGTCGCATGCTCCTTCCCGAACTCCTCAATGAGCACATCGCTCATCTCGCGGCGGAGAGGCGCCAAGTCCGAAAGGAGAAGGGTATCAAGAGCACTCTCAAGATCGGTACAGCCGTACTTGAAAAGAAACGGATAATAATAGATAGTTCCGCCAAACAAGAGGTAGAGGTCAAGCCGTACCGCAGGATTGGTTATGCCAAAATCGGTAAGGATAGTAAAACATTCTTTTGGCCCGAAGGGACCAAGCGTGAGAATGTTGTCCGCACGCTTGAAAAGCGGTGCGCCTCCTTCAAGAAAGATTTTCCGGATCATCCCGACCGAAGATCCGGAGATGATAAGGAAAATCCTGGAATCTTTTCCCCTCAGATCCCAGAACTTCTGCATCTGCGAAATAAAAGAAGGATCGATTTTCAAAAACCTCTGGAACTCATCGAAAACGACAATAAGCGGCTTCTCGTAGGACAAGAGAAATTCAAGCAGGGCTTCCGGTGTAGTAAGCCGGATATATTCGGGCAGGTCAAGGTTTGCAGCAGTAAACCGCCCGAAATCCTCCATTAAAATGTCTACACTCTTGTTCTGGTCGACATAATAATACAAGGCGGGTTTATCTTTACAGAATTCTTTTATCAGTTCAGTTTTCCCTACCCGTCTCCTACCGGTAATAACAAGAAATGATGGGCCGGTCCTGTACAGCTGTTCCATAAGCCCGCGTTCCTTTTCCCGGTTATAGAACTTCATATGATTATGGTTGTAATCATTATAGATATAATCATTGTTATCTAAAATTTAATGAACACGCAGGATTTGCAGGATAAAACCACCAACCCGACATTAAGCCATTCACCCCGCAACAGTGGACGGCCTTTTGTTCAACCATTTTTTTAATTCATAAGAAAATTTTGTTTAGAGGCGGCGAACGGGACGAGGGTTAAAATCTGTAAAGGGTTCAATCTCAAAAAATATCTTCGCAGTTTCCCGAATCGTCACGACCTGGTACTCCGGGCTGGCGGAGTATGGAAGAGGGGGAATAAGAGCGGGGTAGTGGAGATAAGGTAATGGAATTGGGTTATGGGAGCCGGGGGTGTCATCCCGGATCCTGACATCATGCTCCCTTTCCACCCTTCCCGGGTTTTTCCGGCCCCGGCTTTCCCCCCAGGGCGGCAAGGGGCAGGCCGTCCCGCCCGATCTCCAGGAGCCTGGAATCTTCCACGCGGAAGAATCGCAGCGAGCCGTACTTCGAGTAAACCCGGAACTCCCGGATGATGTCTGCGCTTCCGGGGAACGATCGGAACAGGGTCAGCTGCTCATGATTTTCTGCGTCGAGTTCCCCGGGAGTACGCCTGAACGGCTCGGCTCTCCGGATCCAGACGATGATAATCTTCCCGTCCGCTGCGATAACAATGGCTCCCGGACCAAAGGATAACCTGCCCTTATTCAGATCCCCGGCATTTTTGCAGGAACAAAGACGTTGTTTAACGTCTTCCAGTATTGTCCCATGAAATAACATTTAATCCCGGAACAAGTTTGAAATGATCATCCCGACTGATAAGTGGGACTTCAAGAACGAGGCATATTGCAGCAATCCAGATATCATTCTCAGGAATTGGATTGCCCCGTCGTTTAAGATCTAAACGAACCTTGGCATACCGTGCAGCAACCGATTCGTCGATCTGTATTACAAGAGAATACCCAGCAAATTGGTGTACAAACTTCTCGTTGTTCTTGATTTTTGCGCTGTTTAATGCACCATACAGGAGTTCGCCAATAACGGTAACGGGTAAAATAATTACATCTGCATCATCGACCAGTTTGCATACATCAGAAATACCTTCCCGGTAAGCGATTACCGCGTTGGTATCTAACGCTAATTTACCAGCTACCTTCTATTTTTTCAAACTCCTCGTCAATACATTTCTGCATTGACCGTGCTTCGTCATGGGTTATTGTTCCCGCTAAATTCCGAAGACCTTTTTTGGCAGGACGACGGGAGAATATCGCAACCATCCGCTCATGCTCTTCAATACCTTCAACCGGCCCAAGAGGTTTAAAAACATTATTTTCATACACAACTTCAATCGCCGTTGTCATAATTGCACAATCCTCCGTATGGCTCTTATAATTACCATTACATGTTACGGCAGATAACTTGTTGGTTATAGGGGATTGCACCTCATATTATAACTTACAAACAACACCATCTCCCACTCATACAGTTGCATATTTTTAGAGCACCCGGAATCCTTCATCTGGAGGAGCATTCTGAACTACTTTCATCAGTGCCTTTCCGTTAATTGACCATCGCATCGTGGAGAGTGAGGTAATTGTTCTGCGATCCGTCAAGAGTGTATTTCCTACCGGATTCAAGGACATATGTGGCAGGATTATGTGAGGACACGGGATCGATCATTTTGGAGTATGGGGTGCAACGATGGTATGCTACACTCCCATACCACCCGGGCGGCAAGGGGCAGGCCATCCCGCCCGATCTCCAGGAGATCGGAATCTTCCACGCGGAAGAACCGCAGCGAGCCGTACTTCGAGTAAACCCAGAACTCCCGGAGGATGTCTGCGCTGCCGGGGAACGATCGGAACAGGGCGAGCTGCTCATGATTCTCTGCATTGAGTTCCCCGGGAAATCCGCGAATGATTAAATCAGGATCTCTTGTATCAATACCGGCTCTTGCTCCATCATTCTTCGAATTCCCTGATGGCAGGTCATACCATTTCCAGGCATCTTTCCGGACCAAAACCGGATATCGGACAGGATTAAATTATTATCAGTCAAAATCGCCACTGTTTGCATTTTAACCCTCATTTTACAAATTTTTCATTGGCGGCGGACAATTCATCCGCACCCACTTCACCCGATCTGCGCAGAGGGTATCGGAACCTGAAGCGGGAAGATATGAGTGGGAAAATGCCGTAATCGCAATCCGTATTATTGAAGAGAGATCTGCCGCCCGGTATCCATAGTGAAGCATGACGGTCTGTATTGGTTACACCAGAGTCGCTGTTACCCCACATTTTTTTGCACAGAGCGCCTGGTGACGATCCGCAGTAACCAGCGTGGCATAATCTAAACGGGCTTCAGCGATGAACAATGCATCGTAGACCGGAGTATCCAGTGAAAGCGCGATTGATAACGCTTCAGCCATGAACCGGGGTGAAGGTTTCAGGGTGAGGGGTCCTTTTGTAAACAGGAGTTCCATGGATGAATATAGTTCCGGAACCTGCTCTTTTTCAATCAGCCCGGCACGGGCAGATTTCCAGAGAACGTTTGCTGACTCAGTGACAAGCAGATCTACGGTTTCGGGGGATGATGCGGTGGTAAGATAGGGTAAGACATCTTCCCAGCCAGGTTCGTGGAGGAAGAATTTCATAAACGCGGACGTATCAATGACTGTCACGATCAGTCCTCACGAGCTGTGCAGCGGAACCGGAAGGCAGAGCCGGGTTTTTTTTGAGAAGTTCCGTAACGGAGGCGAGTACATCATCCTTTTTTTTGTCATCGACCCTTTTTTGAATGAAGTCCCGGATCTCCTGGTTCCAGTTGATGAACCGACGGAGCTTCTTCATCTCGCTCCGTGTCTGCTCCGGGACACGTATGCTGATAACCTGATTCATGCATTACAATTGGAATGAATAAGTATTATAATTTTTTGTCATTTGTAATACAACACGGCAGATCCCCTGATGGAATTCAGCAATTGGAATATACGGCTGATTTTCCTGTCAGCAGGTTCTGATAAACAGCAATTCCTGGTCTTAAAGAATTGGAGTTCAGATACAATCACCGTCACCACGACAGTTATGATGATCGGGTGAAATCTCTATCTGAGTATTCTCGGGTGGCTTCTATTCAGTAATCACCATACTTTAAAGTGAAAATTTGTCCCCTTTGGATAGTGCCAAAAATTCCCCGGTAGAATAACAGAAGGTAGAACGGGAATTTTTTAGGATTCACGCTGGGATATTTCATCAATCGTTCTTTGGCAAAATGCCCGGATTCGTCCATCCCTGAAACGGGCATGTCCTCAGACGGAGAGGGGTCATGGGAGGCGGAGTATGTATAGAAGAGGGGGAATAAGAGCGGGGTAGTGGAGACAGGGTAGGGGAATTGGGTTATGGGAGTCGGGGGTGTCATCCCGGGCCAGGATCTCACGCCCCCTCTCCACCATTCCCGTGTTTTTCCGGCCCCGGGTCATGTCCCCGCCTCATGGCAGGGACCCCCGGGCTTCACCGGTGGGTGGAGTAGAGCGTAATCATTGTGATAATAAATATTCGAAAATTTTGCATATATACTAACTGGTCGATAGAAATTTTTCACAGGATAAGAGAAAAATCGGCACACGTGTTGCGGGCTGAACAGTCGGCTCATTATACGATACGATCATGGACACCGGGATTCCGGATATGCTCACCCCTCCGGAAAACTATCCAAAGACTTTCACTGAAGTTTCAAGAGTTTTTTACTGATGGGATTTACCGTGAACGAAGAAGTCCGGCTGATAAAAATGAGGACGTAGTCGGGTTGAGAAAATGGTTGTTTAATGGTAGAGATCAGGTTTGTTCGATCCTTGCCCATGTACTGACCCGGTACACAACCATTTCCAGAGGGGGATGCACCGTATGCCACCGGACTCCTGTTCAAGATCTTTTGTAAGGAGAATTAGTGACGGTACTTTTTCTTTGAACGTTAACGAAAATTCCCTCAGTCCCGCATACTCCCGTTCATCCGGCAAATCCGTGTACGAAACGTTGATGGCAGACAGCGTATCATCAGGGTGTTTGATTACAAAATCAACTTCACCCATTCCTTTCCAGTAATATGGCTCAAAGCCGGATTGCAGCAGCGCAATAAAGACAGCGTTCTCTGCGAGCCGCCCCTCATCAGATGAAAACCGGAATGCGATGGAATTGCGCAGGCCGTTATCAATGCAATAACATTTTTTATTGTTCCGGCTCTGGACTTTGAGGGAATACGCAAAGAACGGAACTTCGAAAAGAATCTTTGCCTGTTGTGCATACAACAGGTATTCCTTCAATGTTGCAAAATCGATCTTCAAAAGGTCTTCGAGATTCCTGTACGAGAAAAGGTTCGAACAATTCGAAAATAAGTAATAGAGCAGTTCTTTTAATGCCTTAACATTCCGTACCCGGTTGTTCAGGATTATATCCCGGAACACAATCGTATCATAATAGGACCGGAGATACTCAGTCTTAAGTAATTCCTCCTGTTGCAGGACTACCCGTGGAAACCCGCCATATCTCAGGTAATCCCTGAGATGATTCATAATACGGTATTTATCAGCAGCACGTGCAAGCACATCCTCACGCAAGGGAAATCCGACAAACTGCAGGTACTCCAAAAAGGTTAAAGGAAACACCGGTACCGCAAAGTACCTGCCGGAAAGAAGAGTCGAGAGACGGTTTTCAAAAAGCGATGATGACGAACCGGAAAGAATAATGTGATACGTACCTCGGTCATACAGGGATTTGATATACTTCTCCCAATCCTCAATTGTCTGTACCTCATCAAAGACCAGCCATATATCCTGCTCTCCGCAGACATCTGTACGGTAGAGGGTGAGAATTTCTTCAATAGGTTCATCAATCTGTGAAAACGCCGGTTCGTCGAAATTAATAAACAGGATTTTTTTGGGAGGCACTCTTTGTTCATTGATAAGGTAGCTGATAGTCTGGTGCAACAGGGTTGTTTTACCCGAACGCCGGACACCGTTCAGAACAACAATCTCTCCCGTAGAGAGATACTTCTTTATCCGCTGGAGATACAACTCCCGTTCGATGCCAATCGGTGTTGAGTCGCCCTTCCACCAGGGATTGAGCTCAATGAGCGTATCAAGAAGTGCTGCCATGAACTTAACTTGAATATAATCCAATATAAATCTACTTTTTTGTTGGACTACAGTAAAACGAAATTGTCCAACCATCATGAAATGATCTCTATTAACGAAGGATCCTTGAATTACCACCATACCTCCGTCAAATTCCCGGGGAGAACAGGTGAAAACAAAAGGGCATCATCCTCCCAAAAATTCTGCGGGAATGGGATAACCACACCTGTATGAAGTAGTCGAAGACATTGCACATTTTCTACTCCAGAAACCCCCCTATCCATCCTATGCTACAAAACGGGAGACAGCGATATCGTTCTCATTCCCCCAGGTAACCATAAACCCTTCACAGGATAAGACACTCAGTATGGCCAACTCATCTCAACCACGTTTGAAAGGGAATATGCATTCTATGAGACGATGCATGGTACTGCATAGTATGAGTTGATTGACAATACACTGATGCGCAATCCCCATTACCCATCAGTTCCACCTGTGCAGGAAGGAAAATCCGGTACCGCTCTCACCACTATCCGGGACTGCCGGCTCATCATAAGATACAATCGGGAACACCGGGATTCCGGATATTCTGACCCCTCCGGAACACTATCCAATGATTTTCACCGAAACTTCAAGAGTTTTTCAATGAAGGGAATTTACCGTGAACGAAGACAGATGTCTGAAATAATGAGGACATCTCCTGAGTTTCTTTTCTGCCTCTCGTTTGATCATGGCTGATATCTCCCCATTGGACAAATTGTAAATTACGTTCTCAATTCGCCAACAGGGCATATGATCCGTATAATATAAATTCACCTCCATGGCCTCATCAACAGAAGGAGATCTGGTCCGTGCATGGTGTGAGGAAGGTCAGGGATTTTATAATCGTCAAGAATGCACTTCACAATAAGAAAGAAATTTTTCCGGATATCATATGTTCTCATTCACAGCAATCCGTTGAGCACTATCTCAAAGCATATCTTGTTTTTGTGGATCAGGACTTCAAAAACCCATGCACTTGAAGATCTCGCCCTCTGGCTGAGGTAAAATACCCGGGATGCAGAAAACTCTTCACGATTGCAAGTGAGCTCAGTCATTATACCGTTGAAATCCGGTTCCGGAATCCACGTCACCATCCGTGCAGGATGCACGTGAAGCAATCCCGTTGGCAGATACGATCCGGACATATGTACGGGAAATGAATGTACTGGAAATGATCAAACTGGTTGAATAATGAAGTGACCTGCCCGCAGAGTGAGTCAGTCTGGTCCTGATCCGGTTTCGTACATTTTTCAACGCTTTGGAAAGGTACATACTATAGCAACCGATCAGATAACCTGAACACGATCCCGGCTTTTCGCCGCCACGCCATACCACTCCATCCACAACCTTCATCTCCCCAAACAATGACCAGAGTAGTGAGGCATTCCCATGCACCGCTATGTTCTGTCCTGCAATGCCGGATCTGAAGAACTCGAGCCCATCGTCATCGCCGTCCACGAGCTGATTCACCGGCTCCCGGTCACAGCAAAATCCAGGGACCGGGACGGCATCCGGGTCGAAGACGGCCGGGTCATCGATCGTTCCTATAATGGCCCGGTTCTCCTTGAGGCAATTGCAAAAAACCAGCTGATCAAGATCACGCCCGCGAGCGGTGCCTACAAAGGCGTGCCGGTCACGGTCACGCCCATACGCGACAACGACGGGAATGCCATCGGGGCCATCGGTATTGTCGATATCACGGGTATTTTCGATCTCGCAACACTGATGGAACACCAGTCGGCCATTCTCAAGCAGGTCTGCGGCAAGGATCCGTGCCCGCTTGACTCGGAACAGAGCAGTTCAAAGCGGTGATACCATGCAGGATTCCGCATTCAGGGTACTTGAAATTCTCGAACGTGCAGAGGGACCCCTCTCCGGGGAGATTATCAGCAACGAGCTGGGCATCACCCGCTCCGCGGTCTGGAAACAGGTAAACGAACTCCGCATGATGGGCTACGACATCGCATCGTCCCAGAAAACGGGGTACAGCCTTACCCATCCCAGCACCAGGCTGCTCCCGTACGAGATCCATAAAAAACTCCAGACCACGTTCATCGGCAAGAATATGCGGTACTTCGAGAATACCCCGTCAACCATCTGGGTAGGGAAGCAGCTCTGTTCCGAGAGCGATGCCGGGAGGATGCATGGCATGGTCATCATTGCCGAGGAGCAGACCGGGGGGGTAGGCCGGATGGGCAGGGCATGGGTCTCGCCCCACGGCGGGATCTGGGTTACGATTGTGCTCAAGCCAAATGTCCCGGTAGACCACATCTTCATGATCACGATGGCCGGCTCGATTGCCGTTGCCCGGGCCATCCGGAAGGAATTCAATCTCGGGGCGCTCATCAAGTGGCCCAACGACATATTCATCGGCAACAAGAAAGTGGCGGGGCTCCTCCTCGAACTCTCGGCAGAATCGGATGTCGTCCACCACTGCCTCCTCTCCTTTGGCATTGACGTGAACGTCCCGGTCACCAACTTCGCCCCGGAACTCCAGGACCAGATCACGTCTATCTGCGCTGAAGTCGGCCACACCGTTGACCGGGCCGCTTTCCTTGCCCGGATCTTAAAGGAATTCGAGAGCCGGTATCTCCTGATCGAGAGCGGGGAGTATGACACCATCATCCAGGAATGGAAGAGCATCTCCTGCACGCTGGAGAACAAGGTCCAGATCCGGACCCTCAAGAACAGTTTCGAGGGAGAGGCCGTGGACATCGACGAGTTCG
Source organism: Methanoregula sp. (assembly GCA_041663625.1). Classification (GTDB taxonomy): domain Archaea; phylum Halobacteriota; class Methanomicrobia; order Methanomicrobiales; family Methanospirillaceae; genus Methanoregula. The sequence continues at coordinate 2,548 of JBAYMI010000027.1, read as the reverse complement.
GCGCGCTCATCATCAGGAAGCCCAATGGCAAGCTCGAACGGGTCATTGCCGGCGACTGCTATCACCGGTGAATTGTGTAATTGTACAATCTTTTTTTACGTGCCCTTATCGTCCCAATCCTGCAATACCCGTTCCCCACCGGAGACGAAGCACATTGCGGGGGCGCCGATAAATGCCATTAATCCACCACTATCAGGTAATTCTTCCGGTAATTCAGGGGAATCGCAAACGGGGGATGCGCACGCGGCGGGGGCAAATCCCCCAAGAGCGTCACGTAAAGGATCTAAGGATTTCCCATGAAAACGGACACGATGCCGATAGGCCACAAGTACACAGAATGAAAATTGAATAGGCCCGGGCATGATGTAACAATGTGGGCAGGTAAGGCTGCCTTAATTTTGGGACCGGGATCCCGTCATGAAAACTAGCCCCATCATTAGTTCATCGAAGTACACATGCGTCGTCGAACGCGGATATTAAATTACCATCGAGGAATAATGTCCTGCCCACACCGTGAGGAGCGACATGCAACCCCACTACAAGTGTGTATGCGGAGTAGATGTACATAAAGAATTTCTCCAGGTGTGCATACTCAAACAGGAAGAAGACCCGGAGATACTGCGGGTTTTCAACAATTTCAGCGGCCTTCGGGAACTCAAACAGCGAGTTGAGGAAGCAGGCTGCGAATGTATCGCATGTGAATCAACCGGTGTGTATTGGTATCGTCTGTATCTCGCATTCGAGGGACAGACCCGAGTCATAGTCGGAAACGCGTACCAGATTAAAAGCATTCCTGGTCGGAAGACTGATGTCCGGGACGCACAATGGATCGCTGAACTGGCACTGAATGGACTTATCAACCCGTCACGAGTATTCCCAAAAAACGACCGGGAATTACGGGAATTAACCCGAACACGGGAATCCACAGTTCACTCAAGAACCCAGATAAAGAACCGGATCCACCGCATTTTCGATTCTGCCGGAATCGCCTTAGGCAAAGGAGTGAAAGATATCTTTGGGAAAAGCGGGATTCACCTTATCTGGGGGCTTCTGAACCGAGAAGACACTGAGAATATTATCGGAACTATACCTTCAGCGCGCGTCAAAAAGAACGCGGATGTGCTTCGGGAAATACTGTCCGGTTCATTGTCGGATTTACAGATTCTTCTGCTCAAGAAAAACCTCGATATGATGGCTCATATCAATGAGCACATTCATGCCCTTGATGAGCAGATTGTCGCAAGGATTTCCGAGCAAGACCGGGTTCGTGATATCGAGATCGCCTGTTCAATTCCTGGCGTCAGTGTAACGACGGCGGTAACTGTACTGGCAGAAATCGGAGATTACCGTGATTTCAAAAAAGCCGAGAGACTTGCTTCGTGGGCGGGATTGGTGCCGTCTGTGTACCAGTCGGCAGGGAAAAATTACTCCGGGAAAATCACAAAACATGGCTCCGAGCATCTTCGCTGGATCCTTGTACAAGCAGCAAAATCTGCGGGAAGAACAGTTAATTCATCGTTCCGGAAATTCTTCACCAAAATTTCTTACCGCTCGGGAGGAAATACTGCAACTGTTGCATTGGCTCGGAAGATCTTATGTATCCTCTGGCATCTTCTCATCAACAGGGAACTTTACATCGATCCGATAAATGATGCTAAGTCAATCAAACCACCGGTCGTTAAAAAATTCTCGAAAAATTCACCTACTGATGTTCAACAGGCTATTGATTTTATTGTCAAGTCTGGCTTCAAAGTAATTTATCCAGATTCGATTCTCGAACAGAATCTTCGTGGTGTCCATCAATGAGACAACCCATTTTCATATTAAATTACCCCCACTCATGGACCTGATGATGGGGGCTGATGCCCCCATACCCCCGGTTGTGATGAATGCCGCCGCCCCCGAAGGGGCGCCCCCGCGGCGGATCAGTGCCTCTACACAATTTGAAAACAACATATTGCACCGCCGTACCTCTGATAGGCCCTAATGCGGGAAACCCTCCCGAAATTACATTCTCACCATTTTCATGATTCGGGTGCGAACCGGGAGTTCATGTGCGTTTCTACAAAGCACAGTTTTCACGATTCGGGAGTGAATTCCCGTTCATGTACGTTTCGACAGAGCGCTTCTTTTTGTTAATTACGGACAATTATCTGCTCAACAGGAATCGCAGGCAAACAAAATTCCCCTCGCTCCATCGGGAATAAGATCAAAACGTAGTCTGCTCCCCTTCGCAGCAGAACTGTTTCACGAAATTCCTTGACGGGAACTCATGAACGCTGGTGACAACAATCTTTCCTTTCCCATACGGGTGCTCAAGGATAACCGCTGACGACCCGTCCGTCCCCACGCAGGTCCCCTCATGTTCCGGGAAAGATCCATCGCATTCGATATGTGCCGGATCATACTCATCGGCAATGCTCATGGCAACGGATTCCCCGGAGAAAGAGATGGTGCGCGGGTGACAGTCATGATGGTAGGTCACCCGGAACGGCAGCCAGTCATAGGCATCCGGCTTGTTTTCAGCAGCACCGTACACGAGGAGATT
>JBAYMI010000026.1:0-13517 GCA_041663625.1 Methanoregula sp. | reverse complement strand
GAAGATCGAGGCCTCTCTTTGCCAGGGCCTGACCTTCGGGAGTGATTGCGATTGTATACCGCACGGACTCACTTTCCTGCAAGATGCCGCGTTTGATCAGATCCTTTGTCTTCGGGTCCGCGGCAGAGGGGTTTTTCAAGGCGGCTTCATCCGCATCGGTGGATGCGCCTGCCATTCTGGTGACCGCGTTGCCCTCGACTTTGACGAGACCCTTCTTGCGCAGCTGGCCAAATCCGATTTTGAACGCTGCATGCTTCTGGAGATCGACAAGCTGCGTTCCCGGAACGATTGTGCGGAGGAGCTGGGTCTCGGGGAGACCATCTCTGGCATAGGCCTTACCCTCTTCCGAGTACACGAACTCCTTTGACACGGTCCGTTCAACTGTGGCAAATCCGTTGTCGCTGGCAAGATGCGCCCACTGCACGACTGCCTCCGGGGTCGCATCCATGACAGAGGCAAGGTGCTCTGCATCCGCCTTCTTCTCCATCTCCAGGGTTGCAAGCAACCGTTTTTCGTTCTGCGTCAGTTCCGCCATATCACACCCGAATCCTGTCCTGTACTGCGTCCATCTTCTCCCGGAAGTCTTTCAGGAACGCCACAACCCTCTCGGCAGTCTCCTTCTTGCACTGCCCGCAGGTGATCTCCCCTGCCGTGCACTTCCGCCGGATCCCTGCCAGTTCAGCATCATCCGTCACCATGTGGAAGAGGTTGAGGAGGAAGAGCGAGCACTTGTCCGGCTCCCCGCCAAGACGCTTCTGCTCCTCAAGCGTCATCCTCCCGCCGGTGATCCCGCTCATCACCTTCTTCCTGACAGCGGCCTCGGATTCGTGGAACGAGATGAAACTCTCCGGAACGCTTGACGACATCTTCCCACCGGTCAGCCCGGGCATGAAGATGTGGTAGGTAGACGAGGGGGTGAAGAACGCAAAACCCCCATGCGCCCGCTCGATTGTCCGGACCTTCCCTTTGACATCAGCGCACGCAGCATCTTTGATATCCACGTGCCCTTCGTACTTCTTCGCGTGCGGGAATGCTTTCTTCACGGCCTCAAGCGCTGCCTCGGGAGCATTCTTGGACCGGACGCTGATGTAGCCATCCCGCTCCTCAACCGTGAACATCCGCATTTTGTGGGCGATCCCGCGGGTGAGCCGGATGTGCGGATCCTGGTCAACCCCGACCGGCACGACCGTTGGCGCCGGTTCGCGGTCGATCTGGGGGTAGAGGATGTCTGCTACCTGTGTAATCACGCTGTCCGCGTGGGCAAGGTCCGTGTCGGGCCCGAATCCGTAAATTGCCGAAAGCTCCGAGAAGTTCACCTTGGTTGCTGCCTCAAAGGCAAGGTCCTTGAGCCGGTTATTCCTGCTCTGGAAGAATGTCTCCCCTTCAAATCCAAGGGCATACAGGCATGAGAGGTACTCCTTCCCGTACTCGTTGCACTTCTCCCACGAAAGACCGCGGACCGCGTGCGCCTCGCGATCGGCAATCGTGATGTACCCGTTGCCACCCTGCTGCACGTGCCAGACAACCTCTTTCATCACCATCAGGTGGCCGAGGTGCGGGTGACCGCTCGGCATGAACCCGGTCAGGATATGGAACGGGGTCTTGTTCCGGATTGCCTGTGCAATGGGAAGATAGTCGCGGTGGCCTACAACAATACCCCGGCGCATGAAGTACGGGATCTCGGGGAGTTCCGCCATGACCGGCGCAATGGGGTCGATACCGAACTCGGCAAATGTCTTTTCGATGTCAAGGGACGGTGTGCTTGACCAGGGGTTGATCTGCGGTTCCTGCATGATAAAAGCTCACAGCTTGATCCGTGCGAATTCGACGAACTGGATTCCTGATGAATGTACAGCGCCAAACAACATCTTCTTTTTGACGCTGTGCGCCATGCGGACCGAGCGCGAGATGACGATCATGGGAAGGTCTGCTTCCTTCTCCACGGCGTGGACAAGAAGATCGGAGTGGACGTTCTTGCCGCAGTACACCCGGAAGTGGTGCCCGAACTTGTAACCGGTGCGGGGCGTGAACCCGTGCCCGCGAAGCTCGGTGTAGACGGTATGCTTCAGGGTGAGTTCAGAATCGGCCTCGCTGGCAAGAGAGAGATACTCAGACGGACTCACGGGACGGGTGCCCCGTTTAAGGGAGACTGTTCCGGTTCCCATGAGATAGAGGAGCTCCACCGGGGAGAGCATGAGGCGCTCCGCGTCGAGGCGTTTGCCGTAACCGGCTTGTTCCAGTTCGGAGTTGGCCAACATCCGCACCATCGCTGATTTGCCGGTCAACTGTGCCTCAGCGGGAGCCAGGACCGCAATCTCGCTGCAGGCATCCACCAGTTTCTGGAGCTTGATCTCGTAATAGGTGAGCTCGTCCTCGTCGTCCACTACGGCAAGGATATACTGCTTGCGCATGTTGCGCGAGGCTATAACCTCCTCGATCAGTTTCTCGAACCGGATCGGGTCGCGCTCGGAGAGGACCCGCACGAGGTAGAGGGACTCGCCCTTCCCGGGCTTCTCGCCGCGCCGGAAGACCCGGAAATCATGGGGCCCGGCCTGGACCACGTACCCCCGTTCACGGAGATCGCGGTACACGAGGAAACTGCGCATGAAATTCGGCTGGTCGCAGAACTCGCAGAAGAGCGTGTCGAACGTATAGTCAGGCACCTCGATCTTCTGGCGGTGGAGCAGGTAGAGAGCTTCCTGCGGCGAGAGCCGGAGCCCGTCGCCGTCAGGCCGTCCGTACCCGCTCTGCTCGTACAGGGCGCGCCCATCTCTTCCTGCACGAATAACCGTGCCGTCAAATATTGCCTTCACTGCCGGATCTATTATTCCCGGAGGATTATAAGGCCGCGTGAAGCGCGGGATCCGGTGCAGATGTGATCCGGTCGCGTAACTGTGGGAAATTCTTATGAATTACAATAATCGGATCAATGCTTATAAAAAGAGGGAAAACGAACGTTGTTAGTCCAAACGTATCTCATAAGTATGCTTATTTGCACGTCCCCGCGGATGAACACCATTCCGGGAAAACCTGGGTAATACTATAGATACACTGGTCCCCACACCGGACATTTTTTCTCGAAGCCATAAGAAGCGGCGGAAAAAAGATGGTGCACGAATACAACGACCCCGGATGCCGACGCATGAGCAGACTCAACCTCTCAGGTTTTCTCCTGCGTTCAGCGGTCAATGGCCCCGGCATTCGGACCGTTGTCTGGGTACAGGGGTGCCCGATTCGGTGCAAAGGCTGCTTCAATACAGCGTCCTGGTCATTTTCTCCCGTCATAACGATATCTGTCCGCGAGCTTGCAGGCCGCATCCTTGCCACAGAAGGGATCGACGGGGTCACATTCTCCGGTGGGGAACCGTTTGCCCAGGCCATGCCGCTTGCAGAGGTGGCTGAGCAGGTGCGCGAAGCGGGGCTCACCGTTGTCACGTATTCCGGGTACACGCATGCGGAGCTCACGCAGAGCAGGGATCCTGCGTGGAAACGGCTTTTTACAGCAACCGACCTCCTCATTGCCGGCCCGTACAGGGAAGATGAGGCCTGCACAGCCCCGTTCATGGGATCAGCGAACCAGCAGGTGATTCCCCTGAACGAGAGGATCATCCCGGAATCAGAGATCCTACAAAAGAGCAAAGAAGAGACGATCGAGTTCACCATCGCACCGGACGGCACGGTGACGACCACGGGATTCCCGACACCAGCCATTGTCCGGCAGATTGCTGCGCGATGCAGGGGGAACTGAGAGGATGTCACATTTCAGCCGTATCAGGACAACCTTCCGGCACCGTGAGGCACTGATACAGTGCATGCAGGAGCTCGGCTACACCGTTGAGACCGACACCACCATAAAAGGCTACCACGGCCTGCACAACGTGGATATCGCGGTCAGAAGATCCGACGGGTACGGCCTCGGTTTTGTGAAGAACCCCGAAGGGACATACGACATGGTAGCCGACTGGTGGGGAGTTGCCGGCAAAGGAGAGGTGAAGATTGCCGAAGATCTGAAACAGCAGGCCGAAACCATCCAGAAAGAGTATGCCCGGAAGATGGTGCTCGAACAAGCGGTTGCGGACGGTTTTGAACTGGTCTCGGAGACCGCGGAGACGGATGGCACCGTGCGGATCGTGGTCAGGAGGTGGAAGTAGCCATGCAACAGCTTGAGCCTGATTTCTCCCGCCAGCTGAACATCTCGCTCCGGGCCCGGGTCACGCTGATGGTTGTCATCACGCCCGAAGAGGAGCGCGTAGTCTCGCAGATCAAGGAGGTCTGCGGGAGCTGGGATCCTCCCCGCCAGTGCATTGCATGGGACAGCGTTGACGGGTTTGTGATCATTGCCGGGACAAAGACCTTTCCCAACCAGTCGCGGGACCCGCTCACGGCGCTTGACGACATTGCCAAGACCGGGGACGATGCCGTGATCATCTTAAAGGACTTCCACGAATTCTGGAACAACCCTCAGGTGAAACGCAGGATCCGCAACTTCTCGCAACAGTTCCGGTACAACCGGCGGACCATCGTGATCATCACCCCCACGCCCCGGCTGCCAGATGAGATCCGCGACGAGGCGGTGATTGTGCACTTCCCGCCCCCCACCGCGGCAGAGCTCTCGGAAGACCTCGACACCCTGCTTGCCACAAGCGGCATCCCCTGCTCGCTCTCCCCGGGAGGACGCGAGAAGATCATCCAGGCGGCACTTGGCATGACGCTCAACCAGGCCCGACGGGCGTTCTCCAAAGCGATCGTCACGCATGGCACACTCGATGACAGCGATATCGACGCGATCATCGCGGACAAGAGAGACATCCTGAGCGCCTCGGACGCGCTGGAGTTCTACAGTTACACCGAGACGCCCGAGAATGTCGGAGGCCTTGCGGTGCTCAAGGACTGGCTCCGGCTGCGCGAGCGGGCGTTCACGCAGGATGCCCGTGACTTCGGGCTTCCGTCACCCAAGGGCATTGCGCTGATCGGGATCCCCGGCACGGGCAAGAGCCTGACCGCAAAGATGATCGCCGACCTCTGGCACCTGCCTCTCCTCCGGCTGGACGTGGGAGCGCTCTTTGGCAGCCTTGTCGGGGAATCCGAGGAGAGAACGCGCCGCGCCCTCTCGCTGGCAGAGACGATCAGCCCGTGCATCCTATGGGTGGACGAGATAGAAAAAGCGTTTGCATTCGGCAGCGGGGATGCCGGCACGAGCCAGCGGGTCTTTGCCCACCTCCTGACATGGATGCAGGACAAGACCTCCCCCTGCTTCGTGGTGGCAACAGCCAACAACATCGCGGCGCTCCCGCCGGAACTCCTGCGGAAGGGGCGCTTTGACGAGATCTTCTTCCTCGACCTCCCGACCGTTGAGGAGCGTCGTGAGATCTTTGCTGTCCACCTCCGGAAGCGCAAGTGCATCCCCGCAGAGTTCGATCTCGACGCCCTTGCCCTGGAGAGCGAGGGCTATGTGGGCGCCGAGATCGAGCAGACCATCATTGATGCCATGTACCGGGCTTTCAGCGAGAAAATGCGCAGAGTTACCACCGACGACATTCTTCTCTGCATGAAAACACAGGTGCCCCTCTCGGTCTCGCAGCGGGAGACCGTTGCAGCACTCCGCGCATGGCTGTCCGAGGGACGGGCGCAGTCCGCATCGCGGGCAGCGGAGACCATGCCCGCAAACGGGAAGACAATCGCGCTCGAGACCTTCGAGCCCGCCCACCCGTGAGATGCATGAAGATCCCTCCCGCACTCCCACTCATCGGCCCCCTGCTCCTCCGGCGCCAAGTCCGGTTTATTGCAGCCCGGGCAGAAAACGGGAACCTTCAGGCAGTCCGCGATCTTGCCGGTATTGCCACAACAGGTCACGATATACATGCACGGTCGATAGCGCTTGATACTCTCGGATCCCTCCCGTCTCAGGACGCCATCGATCTGTTCTGCCGTGAGGTGCTGATCAGGGAAGACTCAGGTCTCCAGGAACGGGCCGTTGCATGCGGGTATACCCCTTCAGGACCAGAAGAAAAGGCACTCTTCCTGTATCTCACCGGGCAGGGCGATGCATTGCACCGGTTCGACCCGGAACCACACCACCCGCTTCTTGCCCAGGGATACACCTCTGCATTGCCACGAATTCGCGCACGGGCGCTCCGGATCGCCACAGATCCCGGTAAACACAGCCTCCGCAGTATCCTTGTTCATGCCCTGATCGGCCCCAATCCAGAACATTCTGCTGCAACATGGTCATATGCCGAGTGGGATCTCATCATCCCGGTTCTCATTACCGAAGGGGCATGGGACGAACTCTGGATGCTGACCGGTTCTGCACCACCGGTACATGCAGTTCAGGTAATTCATGGAATGATGGATGCCGGCTGGTCACCGGGCGGCGATGCCGGGCAGATATTCCGGGAACTGGTTCGCGACCTGCCGGCGGCGTGGATCTCCCCTGTACCGGAACAGCCCCTCCTTTCCGTGGGGATGCAGGACAGCCGGAATCTCCGGCTTTCTTTCTCGCGGGACGGTTCACTCCTTGCAACCGGCACCTGTGACGGGGGGGTATCAATCTGGCAGGTCTCCTCGGCCCGGCTCCTCGCATCCTGTTCAACGGGTGCTGGATCGATATGTTTTCTTGCCATCACTCCGGACAACGCTATCCTTATTGTCGGGGGGGATCGCGGAACCCTCCATGGCTATGAACTACCTTCTGGCAACGCGCTCTGGTCATATGATGATACCAACCACCGTATCTCATCGGCAGCAGTATCCCATGACGGGGATGAGATTCTTGCCGGTGACGTGAGCGGGGGTATCCTCTGCCTCAGGTGCCGGACAGGGACCCTCCTCCGGGCCGCAGACGGTTACGCATCCCCGGTCACTGCACTTGCTCCCGGCACGGGCGGAACACAGTACGTCACCGGCCACGCTGACGGGACGGTCTCCTGCCGCGATGCTGCAACAGGATCAGTACTATGGGAGGTTCCGGGCACCGGCGATCCGGTCAGGGCGGTTGTATTCTCCGACAATTCAGGCCGCATCTTCGTGGTCCATGAACGTTCCCTCCTCTTCAGGAGGGATGCAGAGAGCGGTGATCCCGTGCAGACCTGTACCGGGCAGACAGGTCATCTCTCCTGCCTTGCACTCTCAGAAGATCGCAGGATGGCCGCCATCGGCAGCAGCGATCACGTACTCCGGCTATGGAACCTGGATTGCGGTACTATCGCAGCAGAGATCCCGTTCTACAACCACTATGCAACCTGCTGCGCCATCACACCTGGCAATACCCTGCTTGCAGCGGGCTGCAATGAGGGAACTATCTATTATTTCAGCATCCCTGGCGGGCGGAGGGTAAAGGAATTCCGGGGATTCAAACGGCCGGTCACCGCCTGCGCCATCTCCCCGGACGGCACGCTGCTTGCAACGGGTGGCTGGGACGGCGCGATCACCCTCCGTCAAATCCCTTCCGGAGAACTCCTCCGCACGCTCATGCGACCGGCCGGTCCCGTGACCGCGCTTACCCTCACCGGCAACGGTGATGCGATCATAACAGGAAGTGCCGACGGCATAGTACGGATATTTACGCAGGATGACGGCAGCCTTCTCCGGTCCATCGATATGTACACGCCATCGATCCGGGCCCTTGCAGCCAGTTGTGATGGGAAATATCTTGCCTGCGCCGGGAAAGGGGGGGATTTGCGTATCTGGGATCCCGTCTCGGGCAGCCTTGTTGGGACCTGCGAAGGACTGAAGACCACTGTGCGGTGCCTTGCATTCCTGCCAGACACCAAGATCTTCATCTCAGGCGGATGGGATGGCGCGGTGCGGTTCTGGAATGTGCCGGATGGGAACCTCGTGCGAACCCTTACCGGGCACACGAGCATTGTCACCTGCTGCTGCACCGACCCAAAGGGGCAGATCATTATCACCGGCAGCAACGACACGACCATCAGGATCTGGCCGCTGACTGCCGGAGTAGAGCCGGTTGTTATCAGGGATGCACAAAAAGAAGTGAGCTGCTGCGCGATTGCCCCCGACGGCAACATACTCGCGGCCGCAGGGTCCGATCCCGTGATCCGCCTGTATCACCTGCAGGACGGGACTGCTGCGGGAACTATCCCGCAGATCCCGGGGAAACCCACGGCCATTGCATTCACCGATAACGGCCGTACCATTACCGTGGGATATACAAGCGGGACGCTTGCCTTCTACTCCCTACACGAGCGCTCCCTGATCCGTACCCTGCATGCCCAGGGTGGCGAGGTTACCGGCGTCCTTGCCGTGCCGGGAGCGGATACTGTCGTAACCTGCGGGAGTGACGGGATGATCCACTCCTTCCGGACTCCATTTGTGCGCCCCCTGTCAGAGACTACGCTTGACGATCTCACGTTCGCACAGGAACATGAGCAGGCAGCGGTAATGGATACGATGAAGGATCAGTGGAGATTTCTCCGACACCTGCTCTCCCTCCGCTACCAGAACGAGATCCAGCTCTGCCCGGTCTTCCGCGATGCCGGGATGTACGATATCCAGATAGTGGGGTGATGGGATGGGCCGGTACACTCACACCAAAGAACCAGCTTCCTGCATCGGGGTGGATTTCGGGGCAGGATCGCTTGTTATCGGTATTGCACTGCCGGACGGGAGCGGATACCGGACCCTTGAATTCCCTCACTGGTCGCAGGAGATGCCCGGTACGGGAACCGCTGAACGGATTCACCGCGTTCCCGCTCTTGTCCATTATTCGGAGACGGGGGAACTGGCAATAGGCGACGAGGTAATGCGGGCTGGAACGGTGGCTCACGCAGCTACGGCCCGGTGGATCCGCACGTACCTGCTTGAAGAGAGCACTGCACAGATCCCGGCCGGTATGGATCACCGTGTCACGTTCCGGGATGCAGCAGCTGATTTCCTCAATGCCATTCTTGCGCGTACGGTATTGGAATATCCCGGAATACGGTCCATAGTCTTCTCAATACCTGCTGGTGCACCGTCCTGGTATGCCGGGTGGCTCGGTACCATTGCCCATGCTGCCGGGATACCGGCCTGCCGGATGACAAATGAACTCACTGCGGTTTCAACCGGATACGATCTTGCCGTGGCGGAGGGGCAGTCGTTTGTGCTGGTCCATTTCGATGAAACGGAACTTGTCATCTCGGTGATCCGGAACGATGGTTCCGGGGACCCTGGAAGAGGGCGCCCCGAGGTTGCCGGGAGTGCCCGCGAAGATACGGGATGCCGGGTGCTGGACGGATGGATTGCACAGGACATCGTTGCCCGGAGTGGCGTGAAGTATACCGGGACACGGGCACAGAAACTGTATGATGCGGCCCTGACAGGTATCCGGGATGTGTACAGCCAACTGGCCAGAGCGGACGAAACTTCAATTGGTTTCACCGATCCGGCCTCTGCAAGGACCATCACCGTCCGGGTAACCCGGGAAGATATCGGACAGATCCTCACTGGACATGGCCTTCCGGACATCCTTGACCGGACGCTCGAACGTGCACGGGCAGCGGCACATGCCCGGAGGTACACGGAAGATGTACCAATCGCGGTCCTGATGACCGGGCGGGGAACTGCCATCCCCGCAGTACAGGCACTCGTACAGGAACGGTTCCCCGGTGTGAGCGTCCGGGGTAACCGCCCATTCGATGCCATTGCACGGGGTGCGGTGCTCACTGCACCCCCGACTGCAACCGAGGATCGTATCCTTAACAACTATGCACTCCAGTACTGGGACCCGGCTGCCCGGGAGCACCGGTACCGCTTCCTTGTGCGTAACGGGGCCCGTTTTCCGAGTGACGGGCAGGTGGCCCGCATCACCATCAGCGCTGCGTATGACGGTCAGACTCGGCTGGGAATCCCCCTGTACGAGATCAGCACCACACCCGAAGTTGCATCACCGGCCCTTGAACTGGTCTCGGATCCTTCCGGAGGCGTCCGTCTTGCCGGGCTGCCTGATGACGCTGCTGCAGGAATCCGGCCGGTGCTGGTGAACGGCAGGACCCCCACGCTGCTTGCCGCTGATCCACCGGCCCTGAAAGGAGAACCCCGGTTCGAACTGACATTCATGCTCGACCGGGAGAAGAACCTCTGCGTCACGGCCCGCGACCTTGCAACCGGGATGCTGGTAAAAAAGAATGCGCCGATACACCGGCTGATATGATAGATAGGATAGTACAGAACGTGCGGAGGAGATGAGATTATGGAAATACAGGAAATGGAGATTATAATCGACAGGGAAGGGAGAATACACGTGAAGGTGCGGGGGGCGCACGGAGAGGATTGTCTTGCACTCACCAAAAATCTCGAAGAGGCGGCCGGTGTGGTAGAGCAGCGGGAGTATACCTCGGAGTACTACGAGCAGCCGGTGCAGGCACAGGAGCACCAGCGGCTCGGTTCCCGGTAACTGTTCTGCACCGCATCGACGCTGAGGGAGTCGAGGTCAGCAGAAATTCTCGGTCACGTAGACCTTGTCGTCCGATGAGAAGGCAACTCCTATACCTTCCTGCTGTAATTTGTCGTTTAAAATATTCGCGCGGTGCCCTTCACTGTTCATCCACCCGTTCACTGCCTGGAGCGCAACATACTCCAGCGTGTTCCATTTATACGAGACGATGGTCCCGTTCGGAGCCGTGGCATAGTTACTGTACCGGTATCCCTGATACAGGTTCTCGGATATGCCCTCGGTATAGTACGTCCCGTAATCACGGATACAGGGGTACCCGGCCCAATTCCCCCGGTCATGGGCATTTCTTCCTTCAGGATCTGTGTGCTCAAAGTAGTTCCGGAGCGACATGTCGTAACTGTGCCCCCGGGCAATATCTGCAAGGAATGAGTCGTACGAGAGCGTGGAGAGCCCGTTCTGCTGCCGTTCGATGTTGATCAGTTCATGGATCCGTGCCTCAAGGGCTGTAGGGTCGATATACGGCGCTTCGGGGTTGGAACTAGTATACGTGCTCGAAGAGGGCTGGGAGGGGATCTGGGTGACGGCAAGCGTGATCTGCGAGGTTCCCGTTGCCTCAGGGTTCAGTGCAGCCACGGTATAAGTCTGGCTTGTGGCAACAGTGACCCGCGTCCGTTTTACCGAGACAGTAGGGGAAGCAGTGGTCGGTACGGTTGTGGGAACCGTTGTTCCGGCAGAGATCGTGGTCTCAGGCAGGGTTGTGGGGACGGGCATTATCGAAGGCAGGGGGGTCATCGTAGATGTGGCCAATGCCTGTCCGGTGACGGATGATCCGGCAGAGGAGGACCCGGTGACAGCGCTGATGAGGCCCGGCCCAACGAGCACCGCGAGTATGATGAAAATAACAAGAATGGCAGCGCCGGCAAGTGCCCAGGCCGGGATACCCCCGATCTTCCCGGCAACGGTAATCTCCGGCAGCCGCATGCCGCACTTTGTGCAGAATATCTGCTTAGGGTCCTCAGTTACCGCACCGCAGCGCGGACAGGTGTTGCACACCATGGTATGGTGAGGATACCACCTGCAAGGGAAAAAACATATCCCAAAAATTTACCGGGACAGTTCCCGCACAGTCTGGATATTGCCCCGGTCGTCCCGCCGTTCATCCACAGGTGTCTCGCAGATAAGCGGGAGGGCGGAGAAAACCTTGTTGTGAAGGAGGCGCCGGAAGCCATCCTCTCCGATGAACCCGAGGCCGATGTGCTCGTGCCGGTCGAGACCACTGCCCCGGTCGCCCTTGGTGTCATTGAGGTGGATGACCCGGAGATTTTTGAGACCTGCCGATTCATCAAGCTGCGAAAGCGTTTCGGCTATTCCGTCTTCGGTCCGTAGCTCGTAGCCCGCTGCAAACGCGTGGCAGGTGTCAAAGCAGATCCCGATCCGCTTCTTCTCTTCGATCCCGTCAATAATTCCCCGGATATGCTCGAAACTGCTGCCCACGCTGTTCTTCTCACCTGCGGTGTTCTCAAGGATGAGCATTGTCGGGCTCTTTGATCCAACAAGAGCATGGTTGATGGCATCGATCACCCTGGCCCGTCCGCCCGCGATGCCATCACCGAGATGGTGGCCAAGATGGGTGACAAGGTAAGGGATTGCAAGTGTGCCGCACCGGTCCAGTTCGGAGGTGAGGGTGGCAACCGACTTCTCGTAGATCTCCGGTTTGGGCGAGGCGAGGTTCGGCAGGTAGGGCATGTGATCCACCGGGATAAGACCGGTTGTCTTTATCTTGGACCGGAATGCTTCGGCCACTTCCGGGATGACGGGCTGGTAGCCCCATCCCCGGGGATTGCGCGAGAACATCTGGAACACGTCGCACCCGGCATCCCGTGCACGGTCCACGGCAAGATCGAGGGAACCGGCAATCGAGACATGAACGCCAACCCTCACCATGATGGATCATCCGCCTGCTGTATCATCAGATCAGGAATCTGATGCAGGGATATTTGGAAATTGTGATCGGGGATTAGGGTATTTCTCCTACGATCCCGGACCGGAACCGGGGCTGGTAACCCCACCACGGACAGGATGGGTAGATGCTCCATCTTGTACGGGAGGGATGGACATTCCTCTCACCAGGGTTTTCCGGGACTGCCAGAAAAACATCCTTCCGTCTGGAACAGAAACCCCGAAGGGCAATCCAGACTGTGCACTCACAGATACCCCATTTTTTCTTGTGTTTGATGAAATTTCCATTATATTTTTGACTGAAATTTCTTTTAATCAAAATTATGAGCATATTTTAAAAAAGCAATGTTAATATAGTGAAATGTGTAAAAAAGTAGATACTCAGGGCGAAAGAGGCTGCACTACACGGAGCGGAGCATGGGCGTATTCGATCTCTTCAGGAAAGAGGAACAGGGTGCTGGCAACCACACCGATATCGGGAGCCTGATCCGGGATCTCCAGTCCGGTGACGCTGAACGCATGAAAGCAGCAACCTCCCAGCTTCAGGCCATGGGGAAACCGGCCCTTGTTCCCCTGCTTGAAAAGGCACAGGGTGCGAATGACACCCTCCGTTTGCGAATCATTTTTGTCATCCACGGTCTTGCCGGAGTCACGCCGTCAGAAGTCTGCACCTGCATGAAGACCTGCTGCCGGATGGAGAATACCGAGATCGAGACACTGCTCGCCCTGCCAGGCCGCAATGCCATCCCGTATATCCTGAAAATGATGACAGACCCCGACTGCCACATACGTTCGGTTGCGGCCGGTGCCCTTGCAGAAATCGGTGAACCGGGTGTTCCGGTCCTGGTAAAAGCTCTTTCCCACCGGTCACACCGGATCAGGGCTGGTGCAGCCGAAGCGCTTGTCCGCCAGAAGTGGATGCCCAAAAACAATGATGACTATTTTCATTTTCTCCTTGCGCAGGAGAAGTGGCCCGACATGATCCGGGCAAAAAAAGGTGCTGTCCCCTATCTCACTGAAGCGCTCTCTGACCGGTATTACGGGATCCGCATGGGGGCAGCCAAAGCACTCGGGGCGATCGGGGATCCCCGGGCGATATCCGCCCTGGGCAGCTTGCTCGCAGACGATGAGAACGAGGTCTGCATCAGCGCAATCGAGGCGCTTG
>JBAYMI010000025.1:0-13525 GCA_041663625.1 Methanoregula sp. | reverse complement strand
GGTAACCGGCTTCCCGGAGTTTCTCTGCTGTGCTCGGGCCTACACCCGGTAAATCTTCAATTTCCAATGGTCCTTCAGCCATTTCTTGTAACACTCCTATGGCACAACAAGATGTTAAAGACTCACATATAAACTCCCGGAGTGCGCGGGGTGAAAGTGAGTCAGGCGTCCTGCTGGTCACGGAATTGCCGGATATGGGCCAGTACCGTCTCTGCCGTGATCCCGACCGGCACGACGGCATCCGGTATGATACGGCTGCCGGAAAGGATCCCGGTCACCTGGACTTCGTTTCCCACCGGGAAACTGCCCTCGATCAGGTAGCGGTCCGTTCCATTGTCAATGAACAGGCATCCCGGCCCTGAAATGATGGTCCCGGAGAAGATGATGGGAACTGGTTGCGCTGCCTCTTTGGGCACCACCAGTGCACTGCCCCGCCCGACACCCAGTTCGATATCCCCGAACCGCCCGGGCTTTGCCACTGCATGGTAGACCTCGATACAGTCATCGACAGCCAGCGGAACCAGCGCATTCTCTCCCCAGAGCACGACTCTCTGGTCGTCTTTGCCATCGGAGATCGTCACGTTCCTGACCCATGAGGGCGTGCCACTCCGGGTGGTGAAGGATCGCGGCTGCTGGATCTGCTTCACCGTGCCCCGGACGGTATACATCCCCTGATCGCCCACGGCATTGATCGGGGTGAACGGGATGGAGATGACCTGGTCCGTGATGGTGACCGTACTCTTGTCGTCAAGGCTGTAACTCCGCCCCTCGTCCCGCTGGTTCGGCTTGGCACCGGTGATGTGCAGGGCCGCCCCCACCGGGACCGAAAGGAGCAGGTCAGGCACCCACGCAACGATCCGTGCTGTTCCCGCGGCATCACCGATAATGGCATCCGCCATCTCTCCCTCAGAACCGTCGCGCTTGGTAAACGTGCGGGGCTCCCCGCGGGCAACCAGGATCGCGTCCAGGTCAACGGGTTCGTTGGAGAGGCTTCCTTGGGGGGAGCCGTCTTTTGGCAACGAGCAGGAGATCTCGCAACTCGCTTTCCTGAGGGCAAGCGCATAGATCTCCTTTGTGCTCTTCCCGGGGTGGCGGCCGATAACTTCCAGTACTTCACCGGCAACGACATCCAGTACCGCTCCCGCTTTCTCGTCCCAGAGCACGACCCGGGTTGTCCCTGTCTCGTCCCCGAGCAGGATGGTTGCCACCCAGCCCGTCTCGCCATCAGCCCGGGTGAATTCCTTGGGCTCGGTCTTATCAAGGATCTTCCCGAAAAAAGAGAAGAGGCTGGATTTGGCAGACAGCCCCTTGATCTTTACATGCTCGCGGCCCAGCTCACCGACCACCATCATGGCGGCGGTTGGCTCGTCCACGAGATCCCCGCACTCATCGATCTTCTTCTCTACGCGCTGTTCGAACTCCTCTTTTGTTATGAGGTCATCGACCAGCGCATGGTGGAAGAGCACAGGCTATGACCTCCGCCTACTTCTGCCAGGGAGGGCGTTCCATGGCAGCGGTGAGATCGTCGACCGATTCTCCCCGGCGCATGAGGGCTGCCTGCATGCCGTGGAGGAGAACTTCCGGACACCGCGGGCGGCTGTTGTACTGGGATGCCATGGAGTACCCGTACGCTCCGGTATCGAGCACTGCAATGATATCCCCTGCAGCAACTTCGGGCATCTTCCGGTCCGGTGCAAGGATATCGCCCGTTTCGCAGATGGGTCCGGTGACCGTATATTCCGCGTTGAGCGGGGCATCGGCCTTGTTTGCCACGATGATCTCGTGGTACGAGTCGTACATCGCGGGGCGGATCAGGAGGTTGAATCCTGCATCCACGTTGGCAAAGCGCTTGTGCGCCTTCTTGGTGGAGTTGACGCGGGTCAGGAGGATGGTCGAGTCGGCCACGAGCGAGCGGCCAGGCTCCACCCAGAGTTCGGGAGTTATGCCGCAGGCTTCCATGCCGGCCTTGAAGATCGGGACGACCTTTGCTGCATAGTCTTCCGGGGTGGGTGACGGATCGGTGTCATGGTGGTACGGGATGCCAAGGCCTCCGCCAAGGTCCATGAATTCCAGTTTCACGCCCATTTCCGTCAGTTCCTTTGCGATGCGGACCATCACTTCTGCCGCCCGTGCGAACGGTTCGACTTCAAGGATCTGCGAGCCTATGTGGCAGTGGATGCCGACCGGCCGGATGCTTTTGCAGGCAAGGGCTTCCCGGTACGCAGCGGGGATCTCCTTGTGCGGGATGCCGAACTTGCTGGTTGCAAGCCCGGTTGCGATCTTCGGGTGGGTGGGCACTTCGAGTGCCGGGTTGACGCGGAACGAGACCTTGACGGTCTTCTTTGCTTTCGTTGCCACGGCATCGAGCTGGTGGAGTTCGTCAAGGGAGTCGAGCGAGACCTTCACGCCTTTCTCCACGGCCAGTTTCAGGTCAGAGGGCGTCTTGGAACTCCCGTTAAAGAGGAGTTTCTCCGGCGCCATGCCAGCCTGGAGGGCAAGCTGGAGTTCTCCTGATGAGAAGACATCCGCACCAGCGCCTTTTGCTGCCAGTGCCCGCATCAGGGCGAGGTTGCCGTTTGCCTTTGCTGCAAAGAGTACCTGCACCTTCGGGTACCGGGCACCGAGAGCCTTCCTGTAACTCTCGTACTGCTCGACGATACGGTCCTCGCTCGTCACGTAGAGCGGTGTCCCGTACTTCTCTGCAAGGGCCACACAGTCCTGCCCGTTGATGAGGAGGTGGCTGTTCTTGATGGTTATGTGGTGAGCGAGTTTCATAGTCTCATCTTCCGCATCCGTTCGATTGCTTCCTGTATCCGGGCAACCGGCCGGGTGATCGCGAACCGCACATAGCCCTCGCCGCTGGCACCGAAACCGACGCCCGGCGTTGCCACGATGCCACCTTCGGTCAGGAGCCGTCCGGAGAAGGCCATGCAGTCCTTTACGGGCATCCAGACGTAGAACGTTGCCTTCGGTAACGGCACGTCGAACCCGAGGCCCTGCAATCCCCTGACAAGCACATCGCGGCGTTCCTGGTAGATCTTACAGGCATCCTTCACGCAGTCCTGCGGGCCGGAGAGGGCCGCGATGGCAGCGTGCTGCACCGCGTCAAAGACCCCGGAGTCAACGTTTGTCTTGACCCTGCCGAGCCCGGCAATGACATCGGCATTGCCGACTGCCATGCCGATACGCCAGCCGGTCATGTTGTAGGTTTTCGAGAGGGAATGCATCTCGATACCGACTTCCATGGCGCCTTTTGTCTGGAGGAACGAGGGGGCACGGTAGCCGTCGTAGGAGATCTCGGAGTACGCATTGTCCGAGACCACGATGATATCGTTCTCCTCTGCAAAGTCAACAACCTCCTCGTAGAATCCTGCCGGCGCTACTGCGGCCGTCGGGTTGTTCGGGTAGTTGATGTACAGGATCTTTGCCGCCTTTGCTATCTTCTTCGGGATATCGGCAAGCACGGGAACAAAATCATTCTCCCGGAGGAGCGGCATGTCGTGTACCTTTCCCTCGGCAAAGAGCGTGCCGGTGCGGTACACCGGGTAGCCGGGGCTTGGTGAGAGGACATAGTCGCCGGGATTCACGAACGCCTCGGCGATGTGGGCAATGCCATCCTTGGACCCCATAAGGGCAACAACTTCCTTATTGGCATCGAGGGTGACCCCGAACCGCTTCTTGTACCATCCGGCAACAGCACTCCGGTAGGCCGGCATGCCGGCGTAGTCGGGGTAGTGGTGGTTCCTGGGATCCTTTGCAGCCGTTATGAGTGCCTCTACGATATGGGGCGGGGTTGCAAGGTCCGGGTCACCGACAGCAAGGTCAATGAGGTCGACACCTTTTTTCCTTTGCTCTGCTTTCATCTCGTCGATCCGTGCAAACAGGTACGGCGGGAGATTGCTCATGCGTGATGCGTACATAAGTAACAACTATTGGCACTGGGCGCTATAGAATTTAACTCCCCTGATGGAATGCATCTTCCCTCATGACCGCTGCCGGAAGATCTATGCTTATTACCCCGTACGGATAACCACATCGTCATGGAGAAAAAACGGGAGGAACGGGATATGGAGAGCATTACGGGAATCTGCGTGATCCTCTCCACGGTCCCTCCTGCGAAATCCGCGGAGATTGCCCGGTCCCTGATCGACCGGCACCTGGTTGCCTGTGTCAATATGGTACCGGTCAGGTCATGGTACTCGTGGAAAGGGGAGTTCTGCGATGACGGGGAGCACCTGCTGATCGCAAAGACAGAGAAGGCACTGGCTGGTGAGGTTATCCGGGCCATCCGCGAACTTCACCCCTATGAGGTGCCGGAGATCATCGAACTTCCCGTAACCGGCGGGTATCTGCCCTATCTTGAGTGGGTACACCAGGAGACCCGGGAGAAGCGTGAAGCATGATCCCGATGATCCATATGCATCACGGCATCCAGGTGGTTGCGGGCGAGCCGCATGAGACCGAGGATGCTATCGTCATTGAGGACCGGTTCGAGCTCTTCCTGAATGACCGGTTCGTGACCGGCATGGTTGCGAGCCGCGACCAGCTGCGGGAACTCGGGGCAGGGTACGTGATCAACGAGGGGCTGGTCCGCTGCGTGGACAAGGTGATCGCTGACGGGGATCGCATCCTCGTTTATTCTGATACCGGTTGCGACCTGAAATGGGCAAAGCAGGAGGTCGGATCCTCCGGGGGACTCAGTTTCGTCACCCCTCCTCAACGGGTATTCTCGGATGTACGGGTATCCCCTGATGACGTGATCGCGATCACAAAGGAGATCGAGACCGAACTCTGGCGAAAGACCGGCGGGGTGCACTGCTCGGTCCTGTTCTGTAACGGCAGACTTCTCTGCAAGAGCAGCGATGTCGGCCGGCACAATACGGTCGACAAGCTCGTGGGATACGCATCCCTGAACGGGATCGATCTCTCCCGCTGCGTTATCGGCTGCACCGGCCGCCAGCCGGCCGGCATGGTGAGGAAGAGCGCCCACGCGGGGATCCCTGTTATCATCTCCCGGGCAGCATCGACCGACAAGGGGATAGCGGAGGCAGAAAAGGCAGGCATCACCCTCATCGGGTTCTCCCGTGGCGACCGGTTCACGATCTATACTCATCCCGGGCGGGTCGGGCCTGCCGACAGGAAGTAACCCGGTGGCTGCTATGCGCAAGGTTATTTCCTGTGGACAGGTAAAGAAACTAACATATCTCAGGGACTGATCCATCGTGGCAGGTGAACCTACTGCAAAACCCGCAACCGCACTCCTCGTGCTCGGATGCCCGCAGGTACCGGTGCAGACCAGTATTGCACTCTACCTCATCAACCGGCTGAAGAAGGCAGGCATAACACCCGTTGTTGCCGGCAACAAGGCAGCCAATACCCTGCTCGTGGTCTCGGACCCCGACCGCCACTATCTCGGGGAAGTGATCGATCTCGACCGGGCCGTGGGCCTGATCACAGAGGGGAAACGCGATTTCGACCAGTGCTTTGTCTTCATCCACAACGATGCTGGGGTCAGCTACGCAGCGACCATGGGGGCAATCTCGAAAGCAAAATTGTTTGCCCTTGTATATGGCGAGCATTACGATGAACAGGTAAGGAAGATCGAGTTCCCCTGCACGGTCATTGCGGCCAAGGCCGTCCACAATCCCCTGCCCCTGAAGAAGGCAATTGACGAGGTGGCACCATGGGCTGCGTAGAGTCAATGAACTATGAGATCGTCCTCCGGGATGCCACGTTCAAGGAGTCCCGCGAGTATATCCGGGGGAATTTCAAGGAATCCATCGATGTGCAGCCCGGGTTCAAGATCTTCGATGTCCATGTGATCGGCCTGCCCCCGATCGCGATCGGGCTCGATGGCGACTTTGTCATCTTCCCGTACACGAAGCCCTGCCACGGCACCTTCCTCCTCCGGGTGGAAGATCCCGAAGAAGCGGCACGGCTGCGGGCCATGAAGAAATGATCCCGCATCCTTTCATGATCCCGGCAGATTTTTTGTACTCCCCGGTTCTGGTAGCATAATTCCGGCATACCTGGCGGAGATTGATTTGGTCCCCTGATATACAAATGATATATTATATAGCAGACTGAGTAGGAATATTAGGATACAATCCCGGTTTTTCTATGGCAGGCAAAGGAAAAATACTGCTGATGGATGATGAGCAGATCATCGTTGATGTAACCCAGGAAGTTCTGAAATTTCTGGAGTATGACGTCATGTTTGCCGAGAACGGGTCCGATGCCATTGATCTCTACAAACAGGAGAAGGAAGCCGGTGTCCCGTTCGACGCCGTTATCCTGGATCTTTCCATCCCGAACGGAATGGGTGGCAAGGAAGCGATCCAGAAACTCCGGGAATACGATCCTGCCGTGAAAGCCATTATCTCCAGCGGATATTCCAGTGATCCGGTTGTCCTGGATTTCAAGGGGTACGGATTCTCCGGTGTCTTGTCAAAACCCTACAAGATCAATGATGTAAAAATGATCCTGGATCAGTTGCTGAACCAGTAACCGGAGAACGCGGCAATTATGCCGGTTTCTGGTTTTTTGCTCTCTTTTTAAGGATTTTATCAATTGCTTCGTCTGCTGCCCTGCGCACGTACTCGTCCTTGTCCCTGAGCAGGTGTTCCAGGGGGTCAAGTGCCCGTTCGTCCCCGATGTTGCCAAGGGCATCCGCGGATCCCCACCGCACGTACCAGTCCATGCTCTTGAGGCACGGGATCAGGGTCTCGACTGCGGCACTGCTGCCAATCTTGCCAAGGGCCCAGGATGCCGGCACCTGGACAAACGAGTCGGGTTCCTTGAGGGCTTTCCCAAGGCACTTTGCAGCACGCGTGTCCCCGATCTTTCCCAGTGCATCCGCGGCACTCCAGCGGACGTACCAGTCCAGGTCGTTCACTGACTGGATCAACGGTTCGACAGCGCGCTTGTCCTTGATCTCGCCCAGCGCCCAGGCCGCCCTGACCCGGACCCACCAGCGCTTATCCTTCAGGGCAAGGATCAGCGGTTCGACCGCCGGCTCTCCTATGAGGGAGAGGGCATATGCGCTCCGCCACTGGACATCGCTGTCCTCATCCCGCATGAGCTCGATCAGTTTCGGGATTGCCGGTTCCCCGATCTCGGCAAGCACACGGGTTGCATGCCAGCGTATATCGTGGTCCTCTTCGGATAGTGCCCGGATCAACTGGGGAAGTGCTGCTACACCTATCCGGCCAAGGGCAAGGCCGGCCAGCCACCGCACATCCTTGTCACTCTCCTTGAGCGCGCGTATCAGCGGCTTGACCGCCGGCTCCCCGATATCCCCGAGAGCCAGCGCGGCCCTCCACCGGATCCCGAGATTGGTATGACGGATCGCCTTGATCAGACTGTCCATGTCCATACCACTGATCGTGTGGATATAGTACGCCTTCTTGTCCGATCCCAGCCTGTTCGTGTTCACATCCATCTCCCGTTGCTGGCACAGGGATACCCCGGCTTTGCAGGCTCCCCGGCAGGGCGGTACATCCTGTCGGGCGACCTGAATACAGAATCAGTGATGAATGATTGATTCCGACCTATTTGAATATAACGACAAGAACTTACGTCGGAAACCGGGTGCAGCCGGTTATTTCTCCGGCAGGGTACACTGCAGAGGCCGGGTGTATCCTTATGCCAACGTATATCCCCAAACCTGCAGGATCGTATCATATGGGGTGCGTATGACCGAAGAACGGGAAGTGTCTGTCCTTGTCGGCGGGAAAGCCGGTGATGGTATCAACAGCGCCGGTTCGCTGGTGGCACAGCTGCTCAATCATCTCGGTTACCGGGTTTACCTGTATTTCGATTATCCCTCGCTGATCCGGGGAGGCCATAATTTTGCGATAATACGGGGTTCGGACCAGGACGTGTCTACCTGTCGGGAGAAGGTTGATTTCATCCTGGCCCTGAACCAGGAAACAGCAAACCGTCACCGCGAACAGATGCATGCTGGCACTGCAGTGATCTTCAATGCAGATCTGGTAAAGTCTGACGGCCAGGGCATTCCGGTAAAAGCCCTGCTTTCGCACGAGAATGCGCCTGAGATCATGGGGAACTCGGCAGTTATCGGGGGGTTTGCAAAGGCGGCCGGCATTGACTGGGAAATCGTTGAGGCCGTGTTCCGGTCCCATATCCCCAGAGGAACGGAACTGAACCTGAAGCTGGCACGGGCTGCATACGACCAGCTTACCACGGTCCGCCGTATTGTACCGTGCAGCAACCCTCCCCTTCCGCTTCTCACCGGGAACGAGGCTATCGGACTTGGCCTGGTCAGGGGCGGGCTTGAAGCGTATGTCTCGTACCCGATGACCCCGTCATCAAGCCTGCTTCACTTCCTTGCCGGGGAAAAAGAGCGATTCGGCATTACCGTCGTACATCCCGAAAACGAGATTGCCGTTATCCTGATGGCTCTCGGATTTGCGTATGCCGGGAAACGCGCTGCGGTCGGTACCTCCGGTGGCGGGTTCTGTCTCATGACCGAGGGGCTCTCCCTTGCCGGTATGGCAGAGCTGCCCCTGGCGATCGTGGTCTCCCAGCGGACCGGGCCATCAACCGGGCTCCCCACGTATACCGGGCAGTCCGAGCTCCGTTTTGTCATGCATGCCGGGCAGGGAGAATTTCCCCGCCTTGTTGTTGCACCGGGGGATGCAGCGGAGGCGCTCGCATGGTCAGCCATTGCAATGGAGATTGCCTGGGAATTCCATATCCCGGCATTCATTCTTCCCGATAAGACCCTGTCGGAAGGTACATTCAGCGTGGATATCGATACGAGCAGCGCCATTGCACCGGTAACCGGGGAGAATCCTGTCCGGGCTGGTCTCCTTCCTTATCGCAGGTACGCGGACACCCCGTCCGGTGTCTCGCCCCTTGCATTCCCCGGCATGAAGGATACCGTGGTGAAGGTGAACAGTTATGCCCACGATGAAGACGGGTACACCACCGAGGAAGCGCCCATGGTTGCCCTGATGGCAGAGAAGCGGTTGCGCAAGGAGGCCGGGCTGGCCCGCGCAATGGACGGGTATAATCAGGTCAATATTCTCGGGTCAGCCGGTGCCCCGACAGCACTTCTCTGCTGGGGATCGACAAAAGGCGTGTGCCGGGAAGTTGCCGGCATACTCGGGCTCCGGGTCGTCCAGCCGGTAGTGCTCGAACCGTTCCCGGAGGATCAGATGAAACAAGCGCTTGCCGGGACGACGAAGATCATCTGTGTTGAGGAGAATGCGACCGCCCAGCTGGCTGCGCTTGCCCGGCAGCATGGGATCAGCGTGGATGCAAAGATCCTCCGGTATGACGGCCGCCCGTTCACCTACGAGAATCTTCTTGGGAGAGTGCGGGAGGTGGTCTCATGACCGGAAGGGCGCTCATTACGGAGGTCCAGAACACCTGGTGCCCGGGCTGCGGCAACTTCACCATCCAGCATACGCTCAAGACCCTTCTTGCGGAAAGGGAAGCCTCCGGCAGGTCGCTGGATGATGTGGTCCTGGTGTCAGGTATCGGCTGCCATGCAAAGATCGCTGACTACCTGAACATCAATTCCTTCTATACCCTCCACGGCAGGACGATTCCCGTGGCGACCGGTATCAAACTTGCGAATCCCGGCCTTACCGTCATCTGCTGCTGTGGCGACGGGGACTGTTATGCGGAAGGGCTGGACCACCTGATCTTTGCTGCAAAACGGAACATCGATATCACGGTCATTGTCCACAACAACCGCGTGTACGGGCTCACGACCGGACAGTACACCCCCACGTCCCCGCTGGGATTCCGGGGCAAGTCCACCCCCCTGGGCACTGCGGAATTCCCCCTTAATCCGGTTGAGCTGATGCTTGCGAGCGGCGCGACCTATGTCGCGCGGGGCTATACGAAAAAGATGGACCAGTTAAAAACCCTCATCCGTGGCGGGATTGATCACCCCGGCTTCTCGTTCATCGACGTGCTCCAGATCTGCGCCACGTTCTTCCCGGTTGCGGATTATTATTCGCCCCGGGTGTACGAGCCTGCGGATCATGACACATCGCGGTTCGACCTTGCCTGTGCGCTGGCCCGGGAATGGGATTACAATGCGGACGCCCGGATTGCGCTCGGATTATTCTACCGGGCAACCTTCCCGAGTTTCAACGGAAGAATGGCCACAACGAAGCGGACCATCGGAGAGCGGGAACAGGCAGCCCGCGACCTGCTGGCATCACGGATATAATCCCGGCAGTCCTACGGATAAGGCAGGCAACGTGTTACGGCCGGAATCTTCCGGTTGCGTGCAGGAACGATGATCTGATGAAAGAAAGCAGGGAATCCATCAATAAGGAAACCGGAATGTTTGCGGGCACAGCTGCCCGGGGTACGCCAGTCCGTCTCCTGGTGGTTCCTGTTCTTGTGTACCTGGTCTGGGTCGTGGAGACCTACCTCTTTGATGGCCAGGCACAGCTCTTCTCCGATCCGGGAACTGCCAGCCTCCTGCTCTACACCCTGATGACGTGTGTTCTTATCGGCCTGGTGGCCCCGGTCATCCTCATTCGCCGGGCATTTGTCACCGGCGATGTCAATATGCACCAGATCGGGTTCCGGCCCCTGCGCAGGACGTTCCTCATGGTGGTCCTCACCGCTGTTATTATCTGGGCCGCGGTTATCCTCCATAACCCGTTTGGCACCGACCGTTTCGCCTTTGTGGTCGTGTTCCTCCAGTTCATTCCTACGGGGATTGCCATGGTCATGACCTGCTGGGTGCTTATAGGTACGCATATCCAGGCATATGTCCGGGATGGCGGGGTTCCCCTGTCCATCACCCTCGGTGTTATCCTCACCGGGATCCTCTTTGCGCTGGCCGCCTTCGCCCTGTATCCGGGTGTCAGGGAAGCGGGTGCCCTGGTCCCGTTTCTCTCCCTGGGGTTCCTGGCAGCAATCTTCTTCTTTGCGGTACGGGATGTCTGGGCTACTTCCATTGCAGTGACGGGAGCCCTTGTCTGGCTCATGGCCGGGCAGGTTGATGCCCCGCCGCTCATCACGGCTGTTCCTGTGATATCTGCAGCAGCTGCACTCGCGATCGGGGTGCTGGCCTTTGTCCACTGGCACCTGTACCGGCATTACGTGACGATACCTGCTCCTGTACCATGATATGAGAACCCCGGGAACCGATCCTCCCGGTGAGCACGTGCGGGGTTTGCCCGTCCGCTCACGATCCACAGGTAGTGCCTCCTCACCGTAACCATTAACATGCGGGATCAGAGATTAGGTATTGATGCTGGAATCCGTTATCTCGCCCGGTGTCTTCGCCTTCGTTGTCGTGCCGCTCCTTATCTTCCTTGCCCGTGTGTGCGATATGAGCCTCGACACCGTACGGGTCATCTTCATGTCGAAAGGGATCAAGTATCTCCCGGCGATCATCGGCTTTTTCGAGGTGATCATCTGGCTCGTTGCCATCGGGCAGGTTATGAACAACCTCACCAATGTGGTCTGTTATATTGCCTACGGTGCAGGGTTTGCCACCGGCACCATTGTCGGCATGGCTATCGAGGAGAAACTCTCGCTGGGCCTTACCAGTGTACGGATCATCACCAAGGAGGATCCAAAGGAATTTATCCAGTTCCTGCGCTCGCATAACTACGGTGTGACGAGCATCGATGGGGAAGGCGGCACCGGGAAGGTGAAGATGGTGTTTACCATCATCAAGCGGCAGGATCTCCCGCACGTGGTGGGGCTTATCAAGGATTTCAATCCCAATGCCTTCTACTCCATTGAAGAGGTGAAGTCGGTGGCGGAGGGTGTCTTCCCCGAACAGCGCTCACACGGGATCTTCCGCTGGCTCTATGCAATGGGCTCCAGCCCGAAAGGAAAGTGACCCGGGAATTCTTTTCCTTGGAGGTCTCATGCAGGATCGTTATCCCCGACCAATACCTTCTTTGTGTTCAAGGGTAACGATGACGTAAGGAACCTGTATGCCGATCCAGAAGATCCATGTGGAGAATTTCAAGAGTTTTTCCGAGCTCGATATTGACCTTGCCCGGTTCAATGTCGTGATCGGTTCGAATGCAGCGGGGAAATCCAATTTCATCAGTATCTTCCGCTTCCTTAAGGATATTGCGACGTCAGGGGTCGTGAACGCGATTGCCATGCAGGGTGGGGTGGACTACCTCATGAACGCGAAGATCGGCACGGCCCGCGATCTTGTTATCAGGATCAATTATGTTCCCGACTCTGCCATGGAATATGTTGACAGGGAGCAGGACGGGCAGTCCCTTTTCGGCATGAAGGCCTGCGAGTCCACCTACGAGTTCTCCCTGCGGTTCACCGGGCACCAGGACGAGTTTGCCATCACGAAGGACAAGTTCGTCATAGGCTGCGATCTCTCGTCCTGCCGGAGGGACGGTGCGGTCATTGTCGAGAGCAATGCGATCGGCCGGGGCCGGATCGAGGTCACGAGCGACAACGGTGCGATCCGGTATGCGGTTCATGCCCCGGAGGGCTGTCCGTTCAGGGAGGATGAGATCATACCGGTCTTCTTCCGCAACAAGCGCCTGCCGGAGAAGACCCTGCTCCTTGAGACGATCTACGGGTTCCCGCTCCCGCACTTCAACCGCTTCTTCGACAGGATCGCCGTGTACGATATTGACCCGAAACTGCCCAAGAAAGGGGTTGCTATCACCGGGAAACGGGAACTGGAACCTGACGGGGGAAACCTCGCCCTTGTGCTGAAGCGGATCATCGAGGATTCGGAGAAGAAACGGAAGTTTTCCAACCTGCTCCGGGATACCCTGCCCTTTGTGGAGGAGTTCTCGGTCCAGAAGTTCATGGACATCTCGCTCATCCTCACCCTGCGCGAGCGGTATGCAAAAAGCCGCGACCTGCCCGCCTCCTCCTTATCAGATGGCACGATTGCGATCTTTGCCATGATCGTTGTCCTCTACTTCGAGGATAAGCCATTCATTGTGATCGAGGAACCGGTAAGCCATATCCACCCGTTCCTGGTAGGGAGGGTCATTGCCATGATGAAGGAGGCCTCAGAAAAGAAACAGATCATGATCACCACGCACAGTACCGAGGTGGTCAAGCATACCCGCATTGCCGACATCATCCTCATCTCCCGCGACAATGACGGCTTCTCTGTCGTCTCCCGTCCGGCAGACAAGGAAGAGGTTAAGACCTTCCTCGAGAACGAGATCGGCATCGAGGAACTCTACATCCAGAACCTGCTGGGAATGTAAATGAAGAAACGCCTGTTCATCATGGTCGAGGGAGAGGATGACGTGCGGTTCTTCGGCCGCATCATCAAGCCCCTCCTTGCGCCACGCTATGATTCGGTTGAGATCGTTCCCTATGCCTGCATCAAGCGCGACAAGGTGAACAAGTTCTTAAAAAGCGTAGCGCTGATGAAGAACGACTACATCTTTATTGCCGATATTGATTTTGAACACTCTGTCCGGGACAAGAAGCAGGTCCTGTACTACCGGTTCAACAATCTTGACGGTGGCAGCATCGTTATCGTGATCCGGGAGATCGAGAGCTGGTATTACGCGGG
>JBAYMI010000024.1:0-13622 GCA_041663625.1 Methanoregula sp. | reverse complement strand
CAAAAAGACGTGATGATCTTTGCGACTACGGCAAAAAAATGCAATGAGGCCGGCCTTATTGAGGGAATTGCCGCAATCCCTGCCAATTTAATATTCCTTGACGATGACACTATTAACGCACAGTCCCCGGCCACACCCTCGAAGGCAAAAAAGATCGGCCTTGTCGGGGTTGCCGAGCCGTGTGCGCTAGCAGTGAGCAAACACCGGGAACTTGTCATGAAGAAAACTGTTTTTGGGAGGGTAACCATTGCCATTGCCCGGTAAGAGTACATCAAACGGACTCTGGATTGTCGGGGCCGGGCCCGGGCGGATGGAGTACATGACCGGTCGTGCGATCGAGGCGATATCGCGTGCCGACTATGTGATCGGAAACGACAGTTATCTCGAACCGCTCCAGCCGCTGCTTGTCGGGAAAACCGTGATCCGGAGCTCGATGGGTAAAGAAGTGGACCGGGCGCAGAAGGCAATCGAACTTGCACAGACCCACGCGGTTGCAATCGTGTCCGGAGGCGATGCCGGGGTCTACGGGATGGCCGGCATTGTTCTTGAGGTGCTTGAACATTCGGGTGCGACAATTCCGGTAGAGATTGTTCCGGGCGTGACTGCCGCAAATGCCGGCGCATCGCTTGTCGGCTCGCCTCTCTCCGGGGATTTTGCCGTCATCAGCCTTTCCGATCTCCTTACGCCATTAGAAGTGATCGAAAAGCGCCTCGATGCAGTCTTCTCGGTCGGGATCCCGGTCGTGATCTACAATCCCCGGAGCCACGGCCGGCCGCACAACTTTGCGCTCGCAGTCGAACACGCACGGAAATATTACCCGGCAACGGTGCCGGTCGCTATCATAAAAAACGCCCTGCGCGAAGGACAGGCCGACCCGGTGATAACGACGCTTGGCGGGATCGAGAGCGTTATCGAAGAGATCGATATGCACACGACCGTCATTATTGGCGGGAACGAGAGCAGGATATGGAGGATGGGTAACAATGTCAAAGGAATCATTACGCCACGCGGATACCACCACAAATATGTATATTGACCCCGGCGCCACGACTCCCGAGGCCTACGAGATCTCGAAGACCTCACGTACGCTCGCGCGAAAAATCGTGGGAAACGAGACCCCCGAGGACCGGGTACGCCAGCGCTGCTCGGTCGCGGTCGGCGATTTTGCGATGGCAGACCTCCTGCGGTTTACTGCCGATCCGGTCCCTGCCGCGATCCGGGCGCTCAAAGCCGGTACCCACATCATTACCGATATCCGGATGGTGCAGGTCGGCATCCAGAAGAAAGGGCACAATTCGAAAATTCTCTGTGCCCTGGATTTTGGCGGGGAAATTGCACGCGAACGGGGAATCACGCGGAGTTCTGCCGGGTTTATCGCTCTTCGCAACCAGCTGGCCGGTTCCCTTGTCGTCATCGGAAACGCCCCTTCAGCCCTCCTCACAGTCTGCGGGATGGTAAACGAAGGCATCCGGCCTGCCGTTATTATCGGCGCTCCCGTTGGTTTTGTTAACGCGGCAGAATCAAAGGCCGTGCTGCGCAACCTTGACATCCCGTCGATCTCAACGGAAGGGACACGCGGCGGTACACCGGTCGCGGTCGCAGCCATCAACGAATGCATCACGATCCTTATCGAGGAATCTGCGTCATGAGGGACCCGGTCACCGGTTTTGAATATCCCAAAGACTGGCAGGAAAACGTTTCCGATCCGGCCGGGCTTGAACCTGTCGCACAGGGTTTTGCTGTCCTGACATCGTCAGGCACGATCCTCCGGCGCGGGTACACCACCGGAACCACGGCCGCTGCTGCATGCAAAGCAGCGATCCTCTCGCTTAAACAGGACGTGTCCGCCGTTACCGTACTGCTTCCTGCCGGTCTTGCTGCCGATATCCCGGTCATGGCCCATGCCGGGCATGCATCGTGCAGGAAATTTGCCGGCGATTATCCTGCGGATATCACGGCCGGTATCGAATTTGTCGCGGATGCCAGGGTCGCCGAATCCGGCCTGAATCTTATTCCCGGACCTGGCATCGGCCGTTTCGTGCGGGACACGCCACGGTACAAAAAAGGAGCACCGGCAATCAGCGAAGCCCCGCTGGCCTGCATCCTTGCATCCATGCAGGAAGCCCTCGACGCCAACGGTCTTTCCGGCGCCACGGTCACGCTCTTTATTCCCGAAGGCGTTCGTATCGCAGAAAAAACCCTCAATCCCCGGGTCGGGGTGGAGGGCGGGATCTCGGTGCTCGGGTCGACCGGGCTTGTCGAACCCTGGGACGATCATCTTGAAGAATCGGTGCAGGCCCGGGTCAAAGGCGCAAAAAACGTTGTCCTCACGACCGGCCGTATCGGGCTCCGGTACTCGCGCCTGCTCTTTCCCGATCGCGAGGTCGTACTTGTCGGGGGCCGGATTAAAGAGGCCCTGTCTGCCGCAAAAGGCGATGTAATCCTCTGCGGCCTTCCAGCGCTGATCCTAAAATTTATCGAGCCGCATATCCTTGAAGGTACAGGATACGCGACTGTTGAAGAACTGGCAGCATCGCAAAAATTTTTACCGGTCGCATCGCCCATTCTTGCAGCGTATAAAAAAGAACATCCCCGGGTAAAGGTGATCCTCGTGAACCGGGAGGGAATAATAATCGGAGAGAGTCCATGAAAATCGTCGGTGTCGGGTGCGGGCCGGGTATGCTCACGGAACAGGCGGCGCAGGTGATCCGCTCTGCACGTTTTATCTACGGTTCGAGCCGTGCGATCGAGATGGTAAAAAAAATCATCCCAAAGAACTGCACCGTGCGCTCCATCAGCGATTACCGGAACCTCTCGCAGTTGCCGGAGAATGCGGTCATCCTCTCAACCGGCGACCCGATGCTTGCCGGCCTCGGGTACCTGCCCGGCGAGGTGGTGCCCGGCATATCGTCCCTCCAGGTCGCCGCCGCCCGGCTGCACATTTCCCTTTCACGGATTGCCGTTGTCGTTGCCCACGGCCGGGGCCACGAGAAGGCGATGCAGGAAACCGTTGAGGAACTCCGGCGCGAAAAGATTGTCTTTCTCATTGCGGACCCCAAATTTGACGTGGCAGAACTCTACCGGAGGCTGGGCGTGATGGGTCTTTTTGTCCCGGTCAAGATCGCGGTCTGCGAGAACCTCGGGTATCCCGATGAGAAGATTATTGTTGACGACCTGCTCGCCCCACCCCTGCCGGCAGCGGATCTCTATTCGCTCGTCATCGGCCATTTCGGGGAACCCCTGCAAAAGTGACACAACAAAGTTTTTTCTTTTCAGGCCGGGAACCATAACAGAGAGGAAAATTATGGACAAGGCAACAAAAACCCAGTTTCAAATGCAAATATAGCAACTTTTTTGAGTTAATAATAAATATCTGTCACTCCCATATTGGCGCATGGTTACGAAGCGCACCAAGACAGCCCCCTCTCTAACTCCGATAGTGGATTTTATGACGGGATGCCGGACAAAGGGAACCGGCTACAGTTATAGATCTGGAATTCTCCTTTTTCTTGACGTGATGTACGGAGCGGCAAGGAAAGGACAGAAATCGACCAAGGCAGAGTTTGAGGTATACGAGCAGTTAGCATCGAAGTATCTACAAGAGAAACGCGATCATACCGGCGATCTTAAAAAATTTGTCCAGTATATGACCTCCCTGAAAACACCTAGTAAGACGATCAAGGTTAAGGTGCAGGGAGTTCGGGAATGGTTTATAGGGAACCATATCATGATTGACGATTTCGACAAGCGGGAGATCCTAAAGGTGATGCCCCGTAAGACGAAACGAGAAACCAATTTTGATTATTTTGACTATGATAAGATACAGGCAATGATCCCACATCTTGACATCCGGATGCAGGCAATAACTCTTATTCTGGTATCCAGTGGTGCGCGGATAGGTGAAGTGCTACACGCCAATATCTACGACATCCGCGATAATCGTAAACCGGTATCAATATTTGTACGCGACACCAAAACAGGAGATTCGCGCCGGATATTCATCAGTACCGAAGCGCACGATACCCTTAAAGCGTGGTTAAAGTCGCGGGATGATTACCTGAAAATGGCAGGAGAACGAAGCACATATTATAAAATCACAGATACCGACATCAAGGATGACCGGATATTCCCGTTTCAGAGAACATCGGTATATCGTGCGTGGGAACGGGCACTAAAGAAAGCCGGGCTATTCTCAAAGGATTCAAAGACTGACAGGAACGTTTTGAGCATTCACCGATTAAGGGCCTTCTTCCGTGGTAAAGTTGCGTCAGTAATCGATGCAGATTTCGCAGAACTAATGATCGGACATGAGGACGAGTACGGCGATACATACCGGGATAAGCCGGAAGAAGAACTGGAGCAATTATATCTGAAATGTCAGGATGTACTGACCATCAAGAATAGCGGGAGGATGCGACACGATCTAGAGGCACAATCTGATGAGCTTCAGAGGATCAAGCAGGAAAACGATTCACTCCGGGGACGACTGGTAGCGGTTGAGCAGCGGGAACTGAAGCGGCAGGAAGCCACTGCCATGCTTGACGCCGCTGTAACGCCGGATATGATGGCGGATATCATGGCTGAACTGAAAAGCCAGCGGGAGGAGATCTCCCTCCTTAAACACAACCGGTAAATCCTGCCTGCGCGCCGTACTCAGCCACCCCTCCACCAAAATTTTGTTACAGTCGATTCACCGGCGATAACAATAAATCCCTTTTTTGCATTGTTACAGACTGTAACAATTTGTTTTATTCTTGTTTATAGATAGATTATAATAATGTCCCGATTATCGAACGGAGCCCAATTTATGCGGGGTTACCCCACATGGTTATAAAGGAAAACAGTATAGGTAAATTATTGATTATGGCAAAAGTGGTTTTGTTCAATCAACGGGTTATCTCCGTTACGGCCTGTGCCCCAATGGCTCTACTTATGGCGGCCGATTTCCACGGGATAAGTCCGAGCGATGCCCTTAAAAGGGGCATTGAGGTATTGATTGCAGAAAAAGAAACCGGGGCAATCGCGGCCAAGCAATCCGCCCCGATTAGCAGTCCTAAAGGAGAGCCGGTATGAGTTCTATTCTCTCTCCTGAAAAACGTATTCCCGTCCTTGACCGGTCCGTCATTGACTCATTAGATGAGTACCACCGGGCGCTTTCAACCGTGTTGACTCGAAAAGGGTTGCTAAAAATCATCGATGATTCACCGACACCGGGAGGAAAGCTTTGAGGAAAGTTGTTCCCCCGGTAACCAGCCGGGAAAACAGGAGACACTGTGAGGGAGAACAAACCCCACAATACTCCTGTGCTAGTCACGTCTTAAACTTGTCTGAGGCATCGTTTTCAGAAGCCCAATCGCTTACAGGGGTCTCGAAGTTCCGTATTCGAGAGGTTCTCGCCGATCTGAACCGTCAGGTCCGGTATGGTCGGTTAACCCGGGTTGTCGTCCGGGGAATGCCATATTACACCCCGATAAATGAGGAGGTTGTTGCGCCATGACTGACGATCAACCGCAGCGGCACGGTGGGTATATCCCGGGGAAGATCCCCCCAAAGAAACACCCGTATGCTAAACGGATTTCGATGGCGGAACGGGAACTGCGGTGTCCCGGTTGTGGGGTACTCTGCGCAGATCCCCGAAGCTTAGAAATTCACATGCATTTTTGTCCTATTGTCGTCGAAAGGCGAAAAAAACAAAAACGCAAGATGGGTGGAGGTACGGAATGACGACGACTGATCCCTCATTAGAAAACCGGATCTGCCATAATGCCCGGGTTTCTGGGTTTTTGGAAGGATGCGGCGACCGTCCCAAATGTATTGGCCCTGATTGTTCCGAGTACGAGGGCTGTACCCTGAATCTCATCGTCAACGCACGACAGCTTGCATGGCTCAAAACGCATCCAAAATGCCGGAGCGTAAAGTGATGACAGTATACGTCACCGGAACCTTTCACCCGGAGAGAATGCGGATAAAATGGGTTTGCCCATTCTGCGGATATCAAAGACACACGCAAATCACGGTGCTCTACCGGGATATGCGGATCTATGTTTCCTGCGAAAAGTGCGGCAAGTCGTTCATGGTGTGTGTTGATACCAGGGGGAGAACGGAATGACCGCACCGTGCGATGGGAGTACGCCTTTGCCAGCGGCATGCGATGAGGTGAAAGGGCTACTTAAGATGTTCCCTAGCGGGGAGCCGGTCTATTCTGATCGTGATCTTAAACTTGTACGAGACTTTGAAACAGCGCACCCCGATTTTTTCCCGGCAGATACCCCGACCGGTAGGAAAATGGATTATATCAAAACGATCCGGTCAAAGCAGAACAACGACCAAATGCAAAAACAAGAACAATTCCGCAAGCTTGATGAAGCCACCGAGGCTGCACAAAACAAACGCGAGGCAGCAAAAAGTCAGGACGAACTACGAGAACAGGCAACAGAAATCCTCAGATCCGGTGATCCTCTCGTGGTCTTCCGGCAGGCGTTTTCCCTTAATCATTGTGGAGACGATGAGATATTGAGAGCCGTGATATATGCAACCATCCTCCAGTCGAGCCGGACCACAAAGGGATTGCAGATATTCATTACCGGCGATAGCGGATCGGGGAAAAGTAGCGCGGTTAAATCGGCAGTCCATCTCATCCCCCCGGAAAAGATAACGGAGGGGTCGTTCTCCGATAAAGCGTTCTTTATGAAACTGGCCGGTAAGAATAAGCCAGTTGTTTACCTGGACGACATCACCCTGTCCGATCCTCAGGTTGCAACCATCAAGCGGTCAATGACCAACTTTCAGAAGCTTACCGATCACCATACCATCATTGATCACAAACTCGTAGTCGAAACCATCCCGTCACGAACACTATGGCTCGGAAGTGCCGTTGGGGAGGCGGGGGACGACCAGTTAAAAAACCGTTACCTTTCACTGGGGATCCAGAACAGCCCGGAAAACGATCAGGAGTATTGTCGCTGGGAATTACAGCGCCGGAAAGAAGGACGCCCGGAAGATGCAGTTAACGATGACGTGATCCTGTCCCGTGCGATCCTCCAGCACATCGCCGATAAGGAGTTTGTTGTCATCGGACTTGACAAAATAGAGTTCGGGTACATGTCCGACAGGCGGCTTGTTAACATTCTCCTTGATCTCATGGAAGCGAACGCTGTTCTGTATTACCTCCAGCGGGAACATGAAGAAAAAGACGGCGTGATCTTTATCCACCCGGCCCCCGGGGATCTGGATTCGGCGCTCAATTTCAGTATGTTTAATTTCGTTGACAAGACTTCGCAGGGACGACTAACCAAAGCCGAGCGAGCCCTGGACGATGCGATTCAGGCACAGATCGGAGATCGAACAGAGCGGGAGTTTACGGAAGCGGCAATCGTTGATCTGTTCCAAAAATCCGTAACGCGGATCCGGACCCTACTCTATGGCAGAGATGGCACCGCACCAAACATCAAAGGTGGTCTCTGTGAGAAGTGCCCTTGGTATTCTCTGGATTCTGAGGCGGATACTCACAAAAATATTATCCGGGTGAAGAGGCACATCCACAAAGCCTTCGATCAGTTTGCAAGGGTAACACCATAAACACCAACCCCGCACCATGAAAACACCATGGGCCTCCGGCGTGAAAACACCATAAACACCATTTTTTCAAAAAGTGAGTGAAAGAAAAAATCTGCAAAAAATATTTTCGCTTTTTTACTCTTTCTTGTTATTATGGTGTTATTGGTGTTATTACCTCTGTACTGGATGGTGTTATTGATGGTGTTTTCATGGTGTTTTGTGGTGTAATCGGAACCGGTATCCTCCCAATCCGAAGGCTCGTTCACTCCGGTGCTTTCCAGATTCTAACGATTTTTCTATGGACAATGTGGCTTTTTCTCTTACCTCCGCGTCCTGAATTGTAATTAGAGCATAAATTGAGGCCGTGGATAATGTGCATAATTGCACATGATCATCGCAGAACTTTGATACGTTCTTAACCTTTGTCACTAAAAAGAGAGAAAGATTATTTTTCTTGCCGGAGATGATACCGCATCCCGACGGTATCGGGTATACCAATGTATGCAAGATCTCTATATTTTGGATATTTTTTCAGTCGCTCGTTTATTGCATGCATTACCAAGAACAAGGTGCGCGGCTTGCACCCCATATCCGCCCGTAGTTTTTCGATCTCTGCATCGATGATTGCCTTCTCTGTGGCCGTAGCCAATGGAGTAACTGCGCGTGCCGCGTTGATCATCATGTCACTTAGATCCACCCGAAAAAGTATATCCGCGTGTTCCGGGTCGAGTTTGTCGTCTCTGCTCATTTTTTACTCCACGGCCAGAAGCCGGTCGCTTGTGGGGTGGGCTGTTGTACCCTCACTTCCGATGATACGCGGTCACTCGTGGTCAGGAGTGAGGACACCCCGGACAACCCGCGCCCTTCCTGAACATCAATCCGAGAGACTTGTGTCGCCAAAACCATCATGAATTTAATGACTTTTGACTGTAGCTGCTGTTGCCGCCCCTGTGAGTTGGAGCGGTCGACAATATCCTCCCACCTCCTAACAATCATGCGCCCTTCATCGTTCGCCAAACCCGGGATCCGTGCAACCTGGGCGATCAGAGCGGTTGTTAGCGTGATTTTATCTTTGAATTCCTCTTGGCTCATCGGATGAGAGAATTCAAAGACGACGGATTGCACAACATCGGCAAGATTTCCCCGGCTGTAAAAATCGGGATGCCCTGCCGTTGCCGTCTGATTCATTGCTACCGCCCTGCCTGCGCGTTCGTCGGCTCTTTCCTGAGCGGTTTGTACCTGCTCCTGATAGGGTATTGGTGCATCACCGTATCCCATTTAGCTCACCGCCTTACGAGCCACGGACGCTTTAAACTCCGATTCTGAGAAATCACACAGCCCCAATTCCATAACGACGCGGGTAATAATACTCATCGCATCGTCGGTATACAAAGAAACCCCGGTCAAAGCGCCGGGATTACCAGCAAGAGCGAGACTATAGGCTTCGGCGGCTTTTCTCCAGAAGGATCGCGCACGTTCTAAAGATTCAAGCTGACGGATTACCCCTGCGCTTTTTGTCACTATCTCTTTGTCATCGGAAGTGAGGATATTGATTCGCTGTAAAAACTCGTTTGCTACGTCAGGCTGTTTTTTAGAAGTGTGGAAACCACAAGCGCGATCTATCGGTGCGTTTGCGACCAGATACGCCACACAATCTGCTAGCTCCTGCCAGAGCAACCGCGTAGCGTTTTTGTTTGTATCGGCGTTCTCCCGTATCCAAATTGAGAGATAGTCGATCAACGTCGGCACGTGTTGAATCCGTGCGTGTATATCGCCGGATATGATCGTCAGGTACAACCCTGAAATCATTTTCTTTAGTTTGCTGTCGTTTTCCATAGATTAAACTCCTAAAGACTAATTCACGCCGGATGCAATCGCCGTACGTTTTCCAAATGCTGGTCGGTATACCTTCGTACCGCTACGTGGTGCTGCCGGATGTGGAGACATGCCGCTGCATCGTGGGCACGCATAAGCATGACCGCCCGGGCATCCGCATTACGTGCGAACCAACACGCCCAGGTATCGTGTTCTCGTGGATTTGTAAACATGAAAATTACAATGTCGTCCACGTCTTAATTTTATTGAAAAACGATTTCACAACGGTTTTATCTATGTATTCCTTTCTGTATCATTTGAGGGAAGAAGGATGTCTAAAGAAGGCTGGGGTTTGGTAATTGTGGGTTTCATAATAGTAATTATCGGATTTGTTGTTTTATTCAATCCAACGCTAGGAGTTTGGAGTGGGATCCCCTTTTTGGTTGGTGGAATCTTTATTGTTGCCGGATTTAAAGAGTTGAGTTCAAATAATGGACAAGTGGGAAGAGGGAATTAATTCTTTTTATTAGCATCGGATAATTTCCGCGTAAGTCTCAAATTTTCAAATATTTCTCCCGCCAACAATAATGCAAAACCCAAAGGCGACATCCACAAATATTGAATGGCATTCGGATTTTCATACGCGATAAAACCAAAAATAACCAATACAAAAAGTCCGGCACCCATACAACCCAAATAGCAATACGATAATAGTTGTTCTGAGATATAATCCGTCATTTTATCTCACCGATAAACATCTCTGCACCCAGTACCGTGTTAATCCGGTTTCCCCGACTATACCCTCGACTCTCATCCCCTGCGCTTTCAATGCCTTAACCCGGTCCTTGTTCTCAATCACAACTGGCAGGCTCGCATAGTCCTTTATCCTGCCGTCGGTTTTCTTCTTCGGGTTAAGTTTCGCATCGACCTTTATTCGTGCATCCTCGATGAACTGATCGGTATTTTCTCGTCTCATCGTCTTGTATGCAACATTCAGTTTATCGGATGGTTTTTCGATAATCCATGTTTTGATCCGCTTGCCGTGCCACGTGAGATACTTTTTGTATTCCCCGTATTCGTTGTTTTCGAGATAGAAGAACTTAAAAAACGCCTGTCCTGTTGTAACGTCCTTGTACAGCATCTCGGCTCTATAATCAGTCATGCCCCGCGCCTGAACGTCGATATGATTCTTCATAATGAAATTGGCAACCAGGACACACCGATAGACCCGGCATATCTGGAGGATTGCATTTAGGTATTTGTTGATCGGGCTTTGGAAGTTACGGCTCCCCCATTGCGTCCCGGTATCATCCAGAAGGAAAACAGAGTTCTCCTGTTTAAGCGCGCCACTACTCAACAGATCAATGGCTCCCCGCTCGGTGATGCTCTTAATGTTATCGATGCCAAAGAACGCTGATGGGTCTTCGCCCTTGCCACGTATCCGGGCGATGTCCTCGGCTAGTCCCTCGCAGAAAGCTATAGACGACGTGCTTTTACCGGAACCCTTACGACCTACGAACGAGATAAAGGCGTCTGATTCTTCATAGGGGTTACAAACCCGGTGCGCGATCATCCACGCAAGTGTAGGGCATTTCGGGTATGCTTGTACAATACCGGCCATATCACGCCTCTATTTTTGAATCATTGACAGTGGGTTTTATCGGCGCGGGTTCTGTCTTTGCTTCTGCCGGTGGCACAAAGTCAGGTATCTCTAGGATTGCATCGCGGTATTGTTTGCTTGTAGCCGGGCCGGTAATATCGTAATGGATTAAATCAAATGAATTACACAGGAATTCGATCATGTGAGTAACGACAGTTAAACCGGCGTGTTGCTCGGCGTATGCTTCCTGTTCAGTGGACTTAAGCCCTTCCCGTACCGCATCCATGTCGTTGTGTATCCTGTCCCGTACCCCTTTATCGGGGATCATGTTGGTGAGCAGGACAATTTGGAGGTTGAACGCTTCTTTGTTAAGGCCACGGTCACCCTGATCC
Source organism: Methanoregula sp. (assembly GCA_041663625.1). Classification (GTDB taxonomy): domain Archaea; phylum Halobacteriota; class Methanomicrobia; order Methanomicrobiales; family Methanospirillaceae; genus Methanoregula. Next base: position 2,258 of record JBAYMI010000024.1, on the reverse strand, counting down.
ATCCATGTTCGCTGTAATGATCGCAGCGCATCGACATACAGAGATAAAAAAATTCCTTCGGGAGTCAATACCTGTTGGCTGTTTTGAATTGGTGAGAACGAATTATCGGACATTGCGGAAATTTCGACCGCGTCCACTTAAACCTATCAAGATTTTTTTATTGTTGCAAAGATTTTTGACAAATTTGGTTTTTCGTTAGATTACTAATGTTCCAAAAAATCAATTCGGCTCCATCACCATTCATCATCAAGCAAGAGAACCGCAGAAAAAGAGATTATTGGTATGGGTTGCCCGAGCCGTACGCGATTGACGGATTACCGAGGCCGGTACTGGGAACCCATGGGGTGTACTCGCGGTTGTGCCATGTCCAATAGGGGCGATAGTTGGATACTTCATATGCTGATTGATAAAGCGGCGTCACGGAGCCGACAATATACGCAGTGCCGGAAACACCGGTAACGGTCGCCGTGTATGATTGCTGCGGATTCAGGGAATTGCAGATATAAGCATCCGGCAAAATCAAAGCCTGCCCGGTGAACGTTATCGCTTGACTCCCAGTATTCCAGCACGATGTACTCAGTACTGTGAAGGTCAGCGAGGTCGGATATGATACTGGTGTTGGTGTCGGTATTGGCGTTGGCGTTGGTGTTGGTATTACCGCTTGTAGTTCTGCGATACCCGCCGCCCTCCCGGCGTTGTAGGTGTTTGCCTCGATATACACAAGGGAGGCTCCCACAAGAACGATCACGAGAATTACCCCGATGACTATCGCACCATACTTCATTGCCCTATCCACGTCGATAGTAATCACTCGCGGGTTCTTCTGCGCTGGTGCGGGATCCGCCGGTATTTGTGCTTTCTCTGCGTTTTGCCCCGATGCGGCATTCTCACGCTTCATCGCTTCCGCGATCTTGCTGTTGAGGATTTCTTCTAAGTCGACAGCCATCTTAACCACTCCATTAAAGATAGAGTGCATGAGTAACCATAGTTTAAAGAGTTTACTAATTTAACCTAATGCTATATGGTAGAAAACATAAACACTTCTCAAATGGCAGACCCGCTGCATATGGTCAAGATTTCCGAGAAAAATTATGATCGTTTGAAACGGTTCGGCTTTGCTGGCGAGTCTATTGATACAGCATTGACCCGGGCGTTGGATCTTGCCGAAAAACAAAAGAAATAAGCAATATGGCTTAATCACATCCCAGTTATCGCGCAAACCCGTCGAGAAACCGTCACAGATTGATTCTAGGGGCAGATCTCCCGGTTGATTGGTGGAAATATGGGCCAAATGAAAAGAGGGCCTATTTTGGGGCATGAGAACACATCACCGATCGTACACTTTCTTTCTCAGCCCTACTTTGAGAACGGAGATCAATAATTCCGTATCATCAATTTTTAAGACAGCGCGATAAGCTCCGACCCGCTGATGATACCAAGGATATCCTTCGCATCTTTCTGCCGTACGATACGGATCGTCTCCTATAGAGTTAACTTTATCAAAAATCCTCTGTGCAATGGATTTTGGCAGTTTCCACAGGTCTTTGTCTGCCGGGTCAGTCCAAAACACGGAATACTTCATTTAAATCCATGCATAACCCTTACTTCTTCCGAAGTGTAAACCCGACCCTGCCGGATAGCCTCTTCAGCTTCGGCAATGTCCATAAGGTCCTGCTCGTCCAGGTAAGCATCCGGATTATGGCATTTCCGTTTGACAAGCTCAGGCATAATACTGTACCATTCTCCATGGGGGATTATCAAACCTATGTTTGATCAATCCCTTTTAGTCCGGCAGCATGACCCGGCAGACTGGGCAGTACTGCCAGGGGATCGTGCTCCAGGATTGCTTACCTTCTCGTGTGATCTTGATGTGCGCCCGGTGCATGGCTCCGTGGCCGTTGGGGCATTGTCTGGATTTAGACTTCATAAAATAGTATACTATTTAGAGACAGAAAAGCCTTTTTACGGGTTCGGATTATACAATAATTAGAGGGATAGATATTATGAGTTCTCAAAAGTTGTCATCTTCCATAACAAAAACCCAGTTCAGTTACCTGTTTTTTATCGCCGGCCTGATCATGCTGATCATACCGGAGCTTAATGGCCTCGGATTCGTACCCTACGAGATCCGGCAATATTTCTCCGTGGTATTTTACCCGGGGATCGTTTGCGTGGTTATCGGGTACTGGCTGAGGTAAATAGTACAGGGCCGGGAAAAATACCGGACAAACTCAATTTTTCCTGATCCCGTATGGATT
>JBAYMI010000023.1:0-13625 GCA_041663625.1 Methanoregula sp. | reverse complement strand
CTGCCCGATCAGTTTCCGGAGCATGCAGGGTGTCACAAATCTGCCGCTCATGGCATGGATCGTTCTCCTCCCGGTATCCGGATCCGTCTCGAATGCCAGGATAAAACCCTTGCTCTCTGCCAGTGCAGTTTCCAGCAGTCCAGGCAGCAGGTCGGCCAGCGGTCTGCTGCGCCCGGCCCTGCGCTTCTTTGACGGTGCCATACGGGAAGATAACCGGCTGCCGGGTGATAATGCTTGTGTGAACGGACAGATCAGATGGGATACGACAGAGCGGACTCCGACTATCAACACATCCCTTTGCAGCAGGTGTCCCGGTTGAGGCATGACAGGAATGCAGTTCCCTCACGGGGGGAGAATCAGCACTATTTTTATATCCTGCTATCAACGCGTTTTGACCGGCAATGGTAAAATCAGGCATACTTATGGGAGATCAGGATGCATATGTCTGCGTGAAGACGGTCCCTTTTATTTCCCTCGTTGTCCTTCTGGCATTGCTGCTCCTCGCTGCCGGATGTACCCAGCCCTCATCCCCGGCCGTTCCGGCAACGGTGGCTGCAACCGTCACGGTATCCCCGGAGAATACCGGTTTTGCCAATGTTACAACCAATGAGACGATGGTCGCTTTTGTCAGCGAAGCACTCGATTACGCAAAGATCCATGGCAAAGAGAAAGCCCTTTCAGAATTCAACAACCCGAATGGTTCGTTTATCAGAGGCGAACTCTACATCTATGCCTATGATTTCAACGGCACAACCCTCGCCCATCCGATCAACCGGGAAGCCGTCGGGAAAAAACGTGAGGGCGCCAATGGCATTTTTGTTACGGAGATGGGTAACGTCGTCAGGAACGGGAGCGGATTTTACCCGTTTGTCTATATCAACCCCGCCCACAACCGGACCCTTGAAACAAAACTGGGATATGGGGTGAAGGCTGGCGGGGACTGGTGGCTTGGTTCCGGGATATACACGGGGCCCGTTGAACCCGCCGTTGCATCATCGCCAAAATCTCCTTCGACTTCATTGGAGATCAAGGACTTTGTGGATACTGCCGCAGCCTACGCCCGGAAAAACGGGAAGGCTGCCGCACTCACTGCATTCTCCGACCGATCCGGCCCGTTAGTCGTCGGCGATGTCTACATCTACGCGCTCGATTATTCCGGCCATGCCCTTGCCCTGCTTTACCAGCCACAGCTGGTGGGCACCAGTTTCTATAACCTGCAGGACAATTCCGGCAGGAATTACACCCGGACCGAGATCCAGCTGGCAAAGAACGGCGGGGGATATCTCCTGTACCAGTACCCGGATCCCTCGGAAAACTTCACCGTGAAATACAAGATCAGTTATGTGCGCCCGGTCGATGACACGTACTGGATAGGCGCCGGCATCTATACCCGGGAGGACGTGCTCATCGATTCAGAACTCCGGCAGTTTGTTGCAGATGCAAAGACCTATGCGAAGACCAACGGGAAAGAGAAGGCACTTGCCGAATTCAATAACCCGAACGGCTCGTTTGTCAAAAACGGGCTCTCCATCTTTGCCGACGATTACAACGGAACGGTGCTTGCATGGCCGTACCGCCCCGACCTTGTCGGCACAAACATGTACAATGCAACCGATAGTATGGGAACGCACTATATCCAGAATATCCTCAATGGTGCCCGTACCGGTAACGGGATGGTCGAGTATTACCCGGAGAACCCGGCATCCAACACCACCCGGCTCAAGATCAGTTACGTGACAGATGTTGACGGGACATGGATGCTCGGCGCAGGCCGGTACATGGAGCCAGGCACGGTCAACCTGCGGGGATAAACATCCACCATCATACCAGGAAAATTTCCATGAACAGAAACTATCTCATTTTTGGAATCATTGGCGCAGCAGTGATTATGCTGGCGGCAATCATTGCAGCAGGTACGATGCCGCACGAACCGGCGAACCCGTTGCTCTACATCGTGTATGCATCGGAGAAAGGTGACCAGTCGTATACCGACAGTGCGTACCTGGGTCTCCTGGAAGCACAAAAGGACATGTCATTTTCCCCAAGGGAGTTTGCGCTTTCTGAAAGTGAAACGATTCCGGGAATTCTTGCAAATGCCAGCGGGTCGGACAGACCCGGCCTTATCATAACGATCGGTTTCCAGTATGCAAACTATACCGAGCAGCTCGCACATGCCAACCCGGATATCCGGTTCCTTGCCATTGACATGTCGGGGATCGGATCGGACAATGTCCGGGCATACGAGATCACTTCCTATGGTGACAGTTACCTGGCCGGTGTTCTTGCGGCATCGGCGACAAAGACCGGGAAGGTCGGGATCATCATGGGGATGAAGACGGAACTGCTCGATGCGTTCCTGCAGGGTTACAAGGCCGGTGCCCGTGCTGTCAACTCATCGATCACGGTTGACTACGCATATGTGCAGCAGGATTCCCCGGACGGGTTTCGGGATCCGTTGCAGGCTGGCCGGATTGCCGAGGGAATGTACCGCAATGGAACTGATGTGATTTACACGTGTGCCGGGGCTTCCAATCTGGGGATGTTTGATGCAGCTAACACCACCCCGGGGCGATATGTCATCGGCACGGACTCCGACCAGTCCCCGCTTGGCCCGGATTTCGTGCTTGCGTCCGCGATAAAACGGGTGGACCGGGTCGTGTATACCGGCATTGCGGAATATCTTGACAGGTCATACTCCGGTGGTGAACAGGTCACCGGGCTCAAAGAAGGCGCAACCGGTATTGTGTACAACCCGAAATTTGCATTCTATAATGAGACGGTCAGTGCATGGGAAGGAAAAGCAGAGGAGGGTGAGGCACAGTATCTCCTGTCCCGTTCAATGCCGATGCCGGAATGATCCCCGGCCTGTTTTTTTCTTTTTCCTCCGGCATTCCGGGTGGTTAACGATTCCCTGCCGGGACAGGGTCATTTTCTTTTTTTGTAACATGTGGTAAGAATCTCCCCAACGTCAAATCTCCCCAACGTCAAATCTCCCCAACGTCAAGACCCGGTGTCCACGACACTCATATATGTGTATGTGAGTTCGGGACTGGCGATTCCGGAGAACCGGTTGCTTCATCTTTTGGAAAGCAACCCATGAATCATTTAAAAATGGATTGTGAAAGCAGGGATTTGAGAGATCCCGCTTCCATTGCGCGATGTCTTATACAAACTACACCAGATTGCCCGGCGCCACCGGAACTGCCGTTACGGTCATACTCGAGGACCATAACCATGCAACAAGAAGAATGATGATGATGAGCGGGATTATCACCGCAATGGCAACAGCAAGAATTGCCTTACCGGTACTGAGTTCCTGGAGTTCGCGGATTCCAAGAATGCCAAGGGCCAGTGACCAGAGTGAGAAGATAATGCCGATGAAAGGGATCCATCCAAGAAGCAGGCGGGGCGTGCTCCCGTAGATCATCGCGTTCACGGTCTGCATGATTCCCTTGCGGCCGCCAAGGATATACACCCACAGGTGGAGCCATGCGGCAAAGATGAGCGTTGCGATACACCCGCCGACCAGCATCATGAAGAATACCATGATTGGGAGTGCAAGTCCAAACGGATTGGTGGCGTACATCGGAATAACCGCCATCCCGAGAACAGCTACCAGTGCTGACAGAATTGCATTGATCAGGAGAAGTGCGCCGAAATAGGTGAACACCGCGTTTAGTTCATCGGTCTTCGATTGCCGGAATGTCTCAACAGGATCCAGGAGGAATCCTTTCACTTTGGTGACCAGAGTGTCTATCATTATATTCACTATGTGTCGTCAATGAAATAAAACGTGGGTCAGTGCGATAAATAAAGGAATTTGCGGGGCGGTCAATTCACATAAAAAACTGTTGAGCGAGGACGATAGGGAAGATCCGTTGAAGAGCGGATTGCCCGGAGATCCCGGAACTGCTGTCACGGTTATAACCGGGCAGCCATCTTTAACCTCTTGTTCTGATCTGGCACCGTATTGTTCAGCAGGGGCTCACCGGATACCGGCATTTATGTCAGAGATTCCCTTCATTTCAGAGTACCTCCAAAATAACCGCTGTGCGGGCTCCGATTTCCGGTTTTCCTGGGATCAGAGGGAGTAATTCCCGTAAATGAGACAGTAATTCATCTATTTCCGGTCATTTTTACGTCTGAACGCATGAGACGCTATTTAGGGGTATTTGGTCAGCGAAAACGGAAGGGGGACGGGTTTCAGGTCGTCCCGACATATTTTCCTTGAACCGGATGATTCTATGACCATTTTAGTGGGGAACGCCGGTTTTACGTCGGAGTGACCAATAATGCCTCTCAACCATGCCCGTATAATTTTATAAGATTTGTTTGGAAATGGAGGTTGTAATGCGCCCGGATTTGAAGGGTTGCAGGATCCATAAAATGTGTTTTTCCTGGTGGCTATTGTAAAATTATTCCGGTAATCCAGCGGCATCGCAATGCGGGGGATGTCTATGCGGCGGGGGCAGAGCCGAAGGTGGAGCCCCCAAGAGTCACATATTAAGAGTACCGGTAGTTACGGTCTCCAGGATCAGCATGAGGATATGAATGGTCATGAACTCTGCAACAAGGAAACAGATAGGTACGCTGCAGAATTGCGATGAACATTTTATTCATTCGCACACCCGGATGAAGCACGATCCGGAGAATCAAACCCAAATAAAAAGTGCTGCTATGGGGATTCGAACCCCAGTCGCGGGCGTGAAAGGCCCGCATGATTGGCCGGACTACACTATAGCAGCAAACTGCCTATTTACTTTCACGGCACGTCATAAATAGATTATGGAGGATGCAAGGCCGGCAGTTCCTCCGGATCTCATGATTACGGGGTGAATGATCCCGGGAAAATCGCAGAAGCATCCCCGCATCTTTTTTCAGAAGGGGGGGTATCCGGCAGACCCCCCCTCCATTATTTTTTCAAATCGATCATACCCCCCCTTATCGGATTCGGGTAGCCCGACTGCCACTTCTTCCGTCGGGAGAAACACAAAACTATTGCCCATTCTGTTGTGCAATACCTGTGCAATACCATTTTTGAGAAGGGGGGTATGCGGTATACCCCCCCTCCATTGTTTTTTAAATTCGTGCAGACCCCCCCACCCTGCCGGCATCTGGCCGGATCATCCCCCCGCCCCTGTGGGAAATTCCGGCAACCGGATCAGTATCCGGTAACCTCCCGTACTGAATTTAACGTCTGTGATTGTGTGCTGCTCTCCCACGGGTTATAAAAAAAGGCCCGGTATATTCCCAGTGGGAGGGGGGGTATACCGCATACCCCCCTCCTTCATGAAGGGTAGGGATGCGTCCATCAACAATGGAATGGCCATGTCCATACCAGAAAATTCTGTATGAAGATAGCAAAGTTGTGACTGCCTCGAAACGTGTACCATCATTTCAGTATTCGCAAATACGTTCAGTGCAATGCACCATAATTCTCCCGTTCAGTGACAGGGAGAATAAATAAGAATCATATTTTCTGAAAAGGGACTAAAAAATTATTTTTTATTGATCGGGTATCCTTCCTTTGCTGTAACTGCCTTGTATGCGGATGCAAGCTGCCGGAATATCGGCCCGGGCTTTCCCGAACCGATGATCCGCCCGTCAACCCAAGTAATGGGGGCAACTTCGGCCGCGGTGCCGGAGCAGAGCAGTTCATCGGCAGTGTACAGGTCGAAGTACCCGAGGTTCTGCTCGCGAACGGTGATGCCCAGCGATTTGGCAATCTCAAGGACAACAAGACGGGTGACGCCCCGGAGGTTGTTGATCGTTGGCGGCGTGATGATCTCGCCGTTCTTGATAATATAGAGGTTGTCGCCGGAACCTTCCGAGAGGTACCCGTTGGTGTCGAAGAAGATCGCCTCATCGCCGCCCTTGTAGTTCGCCTCGATCTTGGCAAGGATGTTGTTGAGGTAGTTGAGGCTCTTGACATTCGGGGGAAGGCATTCCGCCGGGTTGCGGCGGACCGAGACCGTGATGGCCTTGAGGCCCTTCTCGTACAGGTCGCCGTACATTGCACCCCATGAAACAGCAATGACGAGAGCGGATGCTTTCTTGCACTTTCGCGGGTCAAGCCCGAGGTCGCCGACTCCCCGGGTAATGATCGGGCGGATATAGGCATCAGTCAGATTGTTCCTGCGCAGCGTCTCGCAGATCGCGTCAGCCATCTCCTCTTTTGTGATAGGCGGCGTGATATCGATAGTCTTTGCCGAATCATAGAGCCGGTCGAGATGCTCCTGCAACCGGAAGATTCTCCCGTTGTAGGCACGGATGCCCTCGAATGCCCCGTCGCCATAGAGGAACCCGTGGTCGAAGACCGAGATCTTTGCCTGGTCCTCCGGCAGGTATTTTCCATCAAGATAAATAATCATGAAATTGTTATAGGGGGTTTCTAGGTTTTGTAGTTTTTTCTTTTGCTCATAAGGTCGGGGTACTAATATTGATATACATGACGGGAATTATTTCACAATACAATGAACAGCATGGGCAGAGGGACGGTGTGATGGTATGCCGGAGAAAAAGGCGGGGTTGATTGAAGGGGCAACAGTCGAGGAATCCGGTTCCGTTGATCTTTTCAAGACGGTATTCGAGCGGATACAGACAGCGATCCTGGTCATTGATCCAGCCGCCCACCGTATCGTTGATGTCAATCCGCTGATGGAATCCCTCACCGGCTTTAGCCGGGACCAGCTCCTTGGCAGTACCTGCCACGGTTTCGTCTGTCCTGCCAGGTTTGGCGAATGCCCGGTCACCGATCTCCACCGGGACACCCTGAATATAGAGCGCGAGATCATCAATGCGAACGGAAAACGAGTTCCTGTTTTAAAGACCGTGGCAAAGGCAGAGATTGACGGCAGGGAGTACCTGGTCGAGAGCTTCACCGATATCACAGACCATAAGAGAGCCGAAGAACGCCAGCTTGCCCTTATCGCGTACCTGTCGGAATCTATCCTGCGTGCGAGAAAACCCCTTGAGATCATGCAGACCGATTTCCAGCAGCTTGCCGGTCAGGTCAAAAGCGGGGACTACGATGCTGAGGAGATCCGGATGCAGCTCCAGGTGCATGCTAATAATCTTCGCCAGATCCTGACGAATATTGAAGACCTCCAGAAGAAAGCACTGGAGGGACGATCTGACGAGATCCCCCCGGAGTTCAGGGATTTTTTCAAAAGGACGTGAGCCGGGATGGATGCACAGACAGTAGCGGGAGATGCGGCAGAGAGTATGCTCTGCCTTCTGCTTGCCCGGCCGGAGAATGTCCCGGAGATGAACATGCTGGTCATGAAGAAGATCCTAAAGAGCGGGTGCACGCCGCTTGTTGTCACGGTCAACAAACCCTTTAAGGTTCTCGTAAAACTGTATGAAAAGGAAGGGATCAGCCCCGATTCGTATTATGTGATTGATGCCGTAACCCAGTACTCCGGGGGGGTCTGCACCCCCGGTTCCCGGGTAAAATACGTGACCAACCCTTCCAACCTCACTGACCTCGGCATTGCCATCACGGAACTTTTAAAAAAGATGCCTGTCGGAAAGAAATGCATTATGTTTGACTCTGTGAGCATGCTGCTCATCCATATCCCGTCCGTGACCGCGTCAAAGTTCCTGCATTTTGTGGTCACCAAACTCAAGCTCACGGATGTTTCCGGGGTCTTCCTCTGTGCCGAGAAAGGGCTTGATCCCGTGATATTGTCACAGATGAGTTCATTTGTCGATCATATCACGGACTTTGAAAAGATCGGAGCAGATACCTGCATCCTGTGATGCGGATGCAAAGGTCCCTCTGGGGTTACAACCGTTTCCGGCAGAGATCCGTAAAATGCCGGAACATCCCGGTGCTCGCTACCGGGTGCAGGTGCGTGTAACTCCCAAGGGTATTTCCCGCAACCGCACCGTCACGGTTATCCCGGATCCCCACACCACGGGAGAGCGTATAGGCAAACCGGGTGTCCTCCGGAAGAATAACTTCCGAGTAATGGAATTCGTGCCCGCGGAACATTGCGCCGCCAACCGGGGAGTCCGGGCTGCTGGTTCCCTCCACGTAACTGACAACGCGCCTGGCCGGCATCCGCGTCTCCCCTCCGAACACCCCGCACATGTCAGACGAGTGCTCCTCATCGCTACCCTGCCACCCTTTTTTCAGGGTCATACGTCCGGTCAGGTACATCAGTCCCCCGCATTCTGCATAGATCGGTGTCCCGTTCCGTGAAACCTCGCGGACCGCTTCCCGCATCCGGTCGTTGGCTTCAAGTTCCCGGGTGAAGAGTTCCGGGTATCCCCCTCCGATGATGTAGCCATCCGCATCCGGAAGGCGGTCATGGAGGGGACTAAAAGGGATCGTCTCCGCCCCGCAGGTCTTCTGGATATCGAAGAGATCGGCATAATAGAAGTTGAATGCCTCGTCCATTGCAACACCGATCCTGACATCAGGTGCAGGGACCGGGTCGAAAACCGTAGAAGGTGTGTCAGGGAAGGAGACCTCTTTCATCAGCGATGCGAGCAGGTCGAGATCCACGTATTGCCCGATGATATTCGTGATAGTCCCGATACGGGCATCGAAGTCGCCCGTGCCGGATCCTTCGCGGTACGGGACAAGACCGAGATGGCGCATGGCGAGCTGCATCTCCTCCATCCGGGGAATAGCCCCGATGACCGGGATGCCGCAGTAATGCTCGATGGCGGCAACTGCCTTGGCCTTGTGGGAACCCCCCTTGATATTGTTGAGGATGACTCCCACGATGCGGACGGATGGATCGAATGCCTGGAACCCCGTGACCATGGCCGCGGCACTCCGCGTGATGCTCTGTGCCGAGATCACGAGCACGACCGGAAGATCGAGTTCCTTGGCAATGGCGGCTGTGCTTCCGGAATCCGTGAGGGCCTCTGCGCCTTCATAGAGTCCCCTCACGCCTTCGACCAGGGCGATGTCGGCGCCCCGGCACCCGAAGCGGAAGATCTCCTGCACCTGATTCCGGTCCAGCGCGAAACTGTCAAGGTTCCGGCAGGGCCTGTGGGAGACTGCCGCAAGATAGGACGGGTCGATGTAGTCCATGCCAACCTTGAAGGTCTGGACGCGGTGCCCTTTTGTGAGCAGTGCGGCAAGGGCGAGCGTGATGCTGGTCTTGCCGCTGCCGGAGCGATCCCCCGTGATAAGGATTGCCTTCATGCAAGGCTCCGGAGCACTGCCCCGAACTCGCTCTCCACAATCTCGCGGACCCCCAGGGTCTTGGGGTGCAGGTCGATCTCGACCATCACGTGCCGGTGCCCGATCTCGCGGAGCGGTGCAACCTGGCGGGGGCCGTTCGTTATGGAGAAGCACTCGATTCCCTGCGTATATTCCGGGGCGATGGCATGGGGAACGCCTGCGATGAGCGCAAACGCGGGAGCAACCGACTGCAATCGTTTCCCAAGCGCATCCCCGTTTGCACCGTATTCGTCCAGCGCACCGAGCAGTTCAATTGGCACTCCCCTTGCTTCCATCTCTGCGGCGATCCGCCCGGCATCGCCGCGGGTCTTGGGCAGTCCTCGCTGTTCGAGGTTGGCGATGTACGTGATATCCGCATCAGGGCAGGCTTCCCTCAGTGCGATCAGTTCATCGGCAAACATGTATGCCGTCTCCTTCTTGGCATTCAGGATTGCGACCCCTTTTGCCCCGGATCGGGCGAGCCGGATGAGTTCCTGCGCAGCCACATGTTTGAGGTCGCCCCGGGATGCTTCGATGTACGGTTTTGATGCGGCCCCCCTCAAACGCTCAACCTCGTTGGCTTTCTGCATCATGAACCGCTGCCGGGTCAGTTCCTCTTCCGTTATCCAGCCAGCCTCTGCCGCGGCTTCCAGCGTCGAGATCACGCCGGCAATATTTTCTATATAGCCGGCATGGATATCCACCGCAATCGTGGGTGTAGTTACTCCCGAACCTTCGATCGCTGCCTGGAGATCTTCGCCAATGATCATGGCAACGCAGGTGCCTACGACTGCCATGCGCCGGGGATGGAAGGTTTCCTCGGCATACTTCAGCACATCCTCCAGCGGTTTCTGGCCCCCGAAGATGAACTCGTTATCGGCAAGCGATGTGGTGAGAACCCGCATGCCGTCCTCTTCCAGCAGCCGGGCATGCTTGAACGAGCAGCCCGACGGACCGTGCAGGATGGCCACATCGACATTGAGATCACGTGCAGTATAGAGGGCAGCAACAATGGAACTCGGGCGGGGGTGCATGTATTTCATAAGAATCACTTATCTCCAGGTTTTGACCGCAAGGACAATCGATCCGCGATCAGTTTTCTGTTGTGCGAGGGTATATCCTTCACCAAGGGTCTGTGCGTGACCGGTGAGCAGCGGGGCAAGACGTGCGGATAATTCCGTGCCGGTATCCGGGAGCCGGCCGACCCAGATCAGGTGCCGGGGGCGGATGGCCTCGACCGCTGCAAGGATCTGGTCGTGCGCAAATCCTTCACAAACCGCGCCGTCACCCTCCTGCTGGCCGATGACAAGGATGATCTCGTCCTGTCCCGATACGTTGCGGGCGTACTGCGCAGCATCGATCGTGGTGAGCAGGTTCGTACCGCTGTTGGCATTGTCCACGATCAACACGCCGTTCTCGTGCCGGGCTGACATGCGGCCCTCGAGTGCGGCAAAAGACGCGAGCGGGGTGGGATCGAGCCCGAGTATCACGGCAGCTGCAGCTGCGAGCATCAGGGCATTCCGGTATGCCGGAAGGGCAAGCAGCGGGTTCGTAAACCGGTACTGTTCCCCGTCAAGGGAGATCGTGCACGTGATTCCGTCACAGGATGCGATGTCTTCGCAATGGACAATACCCGTACGTTCTTCTGCCGGTATACCCTCCGCGAGCAGCAGCCGGGAACAGTGGCGTGCGGAGGCAATCTTGGATGCAACTGCCTGCTTCCTGCCGGCAGCAAAGGGGTAGTCCATACTTGAGGTGATGATGCCAAGGGCACCGGCCCCGGTGATGCCAAGGGATTCCTCAGCGATCAGCCAGCCGCCTTCTTCCCGTGCAGGTTCTGCTGCGGCAAGAACGGATGCCGGCGTGATGCTGGTTCGCCCGATCCACTCCTTCTCCGGGAACCGGAACGTACCGGAAGAGGTATGCAGGATCCCGTTTCCCGGCATGAGTGCAGCAAGGGCATGTGCCGTTGTCGTCTTGCCCCGGGCTCCCGTTATCTCGATCATCGGTTCCGGTGCAGAACCGGCAAGCAGCTGACGGACTGCGTCATGGTGGGTGATCACCCGGGTCCTGGAATAGGTCAGGAGCGGGTGATCGGGATTGAGATGGACCGGTGCAACGATCAGATCGTAGGTCCGGGAGAGGGCGGTCTGTACATCAACCTCGCTCTTTCCCCGGTACACGTCCACGAGATCCACGGTCTTTCCGCGGGCGGCATACGCATCCCTGATCGCTTTCCCGCCATGAATCGAGTCCAGCACCAGGATATACATAAAATAGGTCAGAGGGTTGAGAGCGCTTTTGTTGCGTTCTTGACCATGAGATCGGCAAGCAGGGGGTCGCTGCCAATGGGCTCTGCATAGAGAAGCGGGATTGTCTTGCCGTTGAGCACGAACGATCCTTTCTTTACTCCTTCAGGCAGCCCGATCTCGCCGGGAATATCTTTCTCAATGTGGACGCCCTTTGCAAGGAAGAGGGGGACGACAACCAGCGCCACGATCGGTTCTTTCTTGAATGCTTCCATGGATTCCTTGATTGTCGGCTTGTTCATGTTCATAAAACCGCACTTCACAATGTAATCGGCATGGTGTGCCTTGATCATGGCGGCGGTCGTCTCAACGAGTTCCTGGTTGTAGGGCATTGTGCTCCCATGCCCTACGAGTAACATTCCCTTCTTGCTCATGTATGTAACTCCAATGGTATGATTTTCAGGAGCTTTCTTGCTCATGATCTCCTGAAATGCCTGATTTTCCGTATGCTGAAAAATCAGCGTTGGAAAATACTACGTATGAAAATATACCTGTAATCGTAATAACTTTCGGTTTTTGATCGTTGGAGGCAGACCGGGACTTGTAGAACTTTTTAGCATTGCTTGATCTATCGGCATGTCGTTTTCAGGCAATGTTTCAAGGTTGTTTTAAAAAATTTTCATCAGGGTACGGCTAAAAAAATCTGACGGCGTATGGTTAAGATCGTCATGAAATATTCCAGGACTCACTGATTTGTTGCATGGTGCCATGCTGGAGTTCACCAGAATATCAGTTGAATGCCGGAAAACCGGTTCTTTTGTTCACAAATATATGGTAAAACACCCCACCTTCAGTCAATGAGTGATTTCGAGCGGGAGATCGTCTGCTGCCTGAACCGGTTCTTCAAAACTCATCATATCCCGGGTTTTGCCTGCCGGCTCAAACCGAACAAGACTATGATCCAGCACGTGGATGTGCTCGTCGACTCGCCCGATCCCGCCTATAATCTCTCTATTGAGTACAAATCTATCATCGACAGGAAACTCTACTTTACGCAGCACTTCCGTGCTGACAGGAACAATGTCCACCAGGTGGACGCGATTGCGGATTTCCTTGATCAGTCAGGACGAATCGGGTATCTTGCTCTGGAGTTCCGGCAGGGGCCGGGGAAAACCAGCGAGGCTTTTCTCATTCCCTGGGAAACGGTAGTCGGACACTTCCGGGCAAACAAGGGGATAACCATTGAAGATGCCCGGGCGGGTGTTGCCTTGTCACGCTCGAAAGACGGGTATGTCCTGGAGAATTTGTGATCCTTTTAAGAGCCTGGTTCATACACTCACTGTCCGGGTAAGTAAAGCGCGTTATTTTTTCCACAGCCTGCAATTTCGTGTACTGTCATTTCCATTACCGTGCATAAGATGACAGAAAAATCCTGTGATCTGCTCCATTATACCAGGATAATGCCTGCGCATGAACCAAAACATACCCAAAGTAATTTCTCCCTGCATTGTTAACGAATATGAACTCATGATGGATGCATTCGATCGCTTTGGTCTGCTTATCAACGATCGCGTTGTCCGGACACCTGTGGCGATAGCGTCCATGGCCGGGATAGTTGATGCTGCGTACGTGCTTGAACGGGCAGATCATGTCGGCCTCTGTTTTATGGGAGGTTATTCCATCGATGCTCCGACCATGGATGCGGCCCGCTCCCTTGCATCGGATGGCGATCGCCGGGAGTTCCTCTACGATGATCCGGTGCCCGTGCTGAAGGCGCAGATCGAAACACTGGGAAAGAGCGATGTCATCCCCGGTATCAACCTCCGTGGCGTTGCACCGGAATCATTCTCCGGTATTGCACAGGTGCTGGGGGATACGGTTGTGTACGAGATCGATGCACACTGCCGCCAGCCGGCAATGATCGCAGCGGGATGCGGGGAATATTACCTGAACCATACCGAAAAACTTCTTGCCGCGGTGCGGGCGCTGAAAAAAGAGGGAGTCACCGTCTCGGTCAAGTTCCGCGCCGGTGTTGCAGACGATGACCGGGCGCTGGCAGTGAGCCTCTGGAAAGCCGGTGCCGACATTCTCCATATCGACCTCATGGACTTTGGCACGGCAAAGCTCCGGCAGATCCGCAACTGCTGCCCGCTGATGCTGATTGCCAATAATTCGATAAATACCTTCGAGCGCAT
>JBAYMI010000022.1:0-13630 GCA_041663625.1 Methanoregula sp. | reverse complement strand
GGTTCCCATGGCAATGGTTGCAACCGGTGTCGTCCCGTCCTGGCCATAGATATTTGCCGAATTCCAGATCACCGTCCGGACCTTCCCGTGAAGCGTCCGCACGGGGATCTCGACGGCGTCCCACTTCTCCCCGAACAGGGCGCGGCAGACAAGGTCGAGTGACTTTGCACGGGATTCCTCCGGGAAGAGGATATCGAAGTCATGTCCCAGGACGTTTGTCTCGGAAAAGCCGGTCAGTTTCTCAAATGCCTGGTTGAAGCGGGTGATCTTTGAGTTGACGTCCCAGGTGACAATCGGGTTGGCTGCATACGTGATGAGGTTTGTCAGGTAGGTGTTGGTCTCCCGGACCTGCGCATCGGCCCTCCTCTTTCCGACCAGCTGCCGGATGATGTGCGCCAGTTCCACAAAGAGCGTATCGGGATCGCCACCTTTCTGGATATAGAAATCGGCTCCGTTGTTGAGGGCCTGGATCGCGATCTCCTCCCTCCCCCGCCCGGTAAAGAGGATAAACGGCATGTCGCTGTCCCGTGAACGGAGGGTCTTTAAAAAGGCGATGCCGTCCATCCCCGGCATCTGGTAATCGCAGATGATGACGTCGTAAGCGGTCTTCTCCAGCATCTCCATTCCTGCATGTGCCGACAGTGCCGTGTCGACAGCATACTCCCCATTCCCCTCCAGGTAGACTTTACAGATGTCAAGGAGGTCTGATTCATCATCGATGTACAGGACACGGAGCATTAACAAAGAGTACGTGCGGGAGATGATAATACATTTACCCTTGGCACAGGGATGGTACCGGCATTCCTGCCAGGAGGCTGCGGAAACGCGGTTTTATCGATTAATTATTTATAACTGTGTTGCATTATAGTAAAGTAATGTACCCCCCGGTTCTTTTCAGGGAGATTATTGCAACGCGGGTACGGACCGCTTTTGGTAAGCGGATGCTTTTCTTCATCTGCTAGGTTCGGATCTCACCGCTACCCGGCCATGAAATCAGTAACGTTTTGTGAACTCTTGAATTATTTCGGTGAAATATATGGATACAGGCATTGAAAACGAGAATGGCGAGTGGTATAATTCCGTGCCCCGCAGCGGGGGAGTCTATGATCTGGTGTATGCTGCGACATCCGGGGCTGACCGGGGAGAGCGGCTGCGTGCGGTCACGGCTCTTGGGATGAGTGACGATCCGCGTGCTGTCCGCCCCCTGATGGACCTGCTGGACGATGCAGATCCGGAGATCCGGTTGTCCGCGACAACTGCGCTTGGCCGGCTGAAGAGCGGCCGCCCTGTGGACAGCCTGATAGGCAGGCTGAGGGATACCGGAGAGCAGACCGTTACCCGCGAACAGGCTGCTGTTGCACTCTCTGCTATCCGGAGTACCGGGGCACTCCGGGGCCTCCGGGAGTTCGTTGCGGACGAGTCGGAGGATGCGGCACTCCGTTCGTTTGCAGGCAGCCTGCTCCCCGGTACCGGGAGCGTTTGAGGGGCAGTACGGTGTGCTCCCCTTCCGCTCTTTTCCCTTCGGCTGAGGGCGATCTGGCCGGTCCAGGACCGGATGACAGCAACCCGCCCCCCTCCTTCCCATGACGCGAATCCCACTCTTTTTTTACGTGCCCGGTGCAATGAACTACCGTTATGAAACCCAATAAACCCGCCCGGGCACCCGGCGTATGCAGCCGCTGCGGCGAGTGCTGCCGCTGGCTTCCTCTTGTCATGGTCCTGCACTGTAAGCCTCACCAGCTGCAGTACCTCCGCGAACGGGGCCTTAAGGAGTCAAACGGCTATTTCCTTGCCGATGCCCCCTGCCGGCACCTGCATGAAGAAGAGGTGCCCGATCTGAGTGGCCGCCAGCAGTGGAGCTGTGATATCTACGAGACCCGGCCGGCCACCTGCCGGGACTACTGCGGCAGAACCCTGAGCGCCGGAAAACGGTTTTACATACCTGAAAGCTGCACGATGGCGGGGGACAGCAGCGTGGAGCCGGCGGATGTGCCAGGGACGCAGGCAGACCTTACCGGATAACTTCACAGATGGGAACGGGGATCTTCCCGCGGTTTTTTTTAAAAAAAAAGGGATTAGTAATTCTCTGCATTGAATTCGAAGTATGCCTGCGGGTGATCGCAGGCCGGGCACTTCGATGGTGCAGTTTTTCCTTCATGAACATAACCGCAGTTCCGGCAGTGCCATTTTATCGGCATCTCGGACTTGAAGACGGTCTTGTTCACCAGGTTCTCATACAGTTTCGTGTACCGCGCCTCGTGGTGGGCTTCCACTTCGGCAATTTTCTCGAAGATGCGGGCGATCTCCTTGAACCCTTCCTTCTTTGCCGTGGCTGCAAAGTCCGGGTAGAGCGTGCCCCACTCCATCTGCTCGCCCGCAGCTGCTGCGGCGAGGTTCTCTTTCGTGGTACCGATCACGCCGGCCGGGAAGCTCGCGGTGATCTCCACATCGCCGCCCTTGAGCTGTTTGAAGAAGAGCTTTGCGTGTTCCCGCTCGTTCTGGGCAGTGTCCTCAAAGACCCCGGCGATCTGCTCGTAGCCCTCCTTCCGTGCCACGCTTGCAAAGAAACTGTACCGGTTCCGTGCCTGCGATTCGCCGGCAAATGCCGAGAGCAGGTTTTTCTCTGTCTTGCTTCCTTTGAACTTCATGATTACCCTTCTGTGTGTTCTTTTTTTAAGGAGAGATATACCCAGCGGTCACTCTTCCCCCGGGTTCCGGATCCATATCTTTGATAACAGGCTGCGTCATAAAATTCACAAGGTAGGTTCTCATGAAACGTCCCGGTCCGGCAGTCGTTGTGATTCTCCTCATCGTTATGGCATTCGTATTGCTTGGTATAGCACAGTACATGATCGGCACCCCCCCCAGATCCGGTTCAGGTAATGTATCCTACACGCTGGACAATACCCTGCCCGAACCCCGGTATTATACCGGCATCGTTTTTGATACCCTGAAGTCAAACGACCACCTCACCCTCATCCCGCTCAAGAGTTTCCGGCAGCAGGTGACCAATTATACCTGCGGCCCGGTTGCAGCCATGACCGTGCTCTCCTATTACGGCATGCCTGCCAACAATACCGATGCGGACGAGATCCGGATCGCACAGGAGATGGGCACCTCAGCGAATGGTACGAACCCGGAGCAGATCGCATCCTGGTTCAACCGGAACGGCTGGAATGCCACGTGGGGGACGGGCGGGACCGGCCAGATGTTACGGGATAACCTGGAGGCCGGTATTCCCACGATGGTCGAATGGATCGACTGGGGTGGTCACTGGGTAGTGGTGGTTGGTTACGATACCCGGGGCACGGAAACGGTCTGGGACGATGTAATCATCTGTGCAGATTCCGTTGACAGCCACGATGACCGGGTGGACGGGATAACGTACGCAAACTATGGGGAGTTCGATGCAATGTGGTTCGATGCCCATTACTTCCCGGCGAACATGAGCAACCGTGCCTACGTGATCGCGGTCCCGGCCTGATCAGTTCTCCCTGTTTTTACAAGGGACCTGCCGCAGGGCTGGGCTGCCCGGCAGCAGCCCGGTACGCCCCCTGGGGCACCCGTATCTCGAACCGGGCTCCCTTGCCGTGGACACCCGTCTCATTGATCTCGATGCCGGTAATGGCAAGGATCTCGCGGGCAAGGAAGAGCCCGAATCCCGTATGCTGGCCATACCCCTTATCGAAGATCTTCTGTTTCTCGTTGAGGGGGATCCCGATTCCATTATCAGCAAACGTGATTATCATCCCGTCTTCGGCCATCCCGCACCGTACCGTGATCGTTGTCACGCACTTCCCGTACCTCAGCGCATTGTCAAAGAGGTTGAAGAAGACTTTGCCGATCATGGGATCCGCAAAGATCTCGCAGGAGTTGCAGGTGCAGTCAAGGGAAAGCAGCGGAGGTTTTTCACGTCCGATTATGTCGCCGACCCGGAACCATGCCGGTGCCTGTGCCCCCATGTCCTGGTAGGTCCTGGCAAAATCGAACTGGTGCTGGATCGTATCAACCGCGGAGGAGATCTTGGCCAGGAAATCCAGGGTCACCGGATCGGGTTTCCTGATCGCAGCCAGCTGCGTATATCCCTGCACGACGGTGAGCTGGTTGGCAACATCGTGCCGCGTGATACTGGTGAGGAGGTTCAGTTTACGGTTGCTCTCCCGGATCGCGTTCTGGAACTGTCGCATCTCGGTGACATCCCGGGCATTCCCGATATAGGAAACCACCTGGTTTTGGTTATCGGGAACCGGCGAGATGGTCGAAGTATGGATCCGGGTGGATCCGTCGGCATGGAATGCCCGGTACTCGATATCCGACTGGCGCTGGCCGGTGGCAACTACGTTCCGGAGAAATGCATTGATTGCAGGGATATCGGCCGGATGGACAAAATCCTGGAACGGCCTGCCGGTCACATCAGCGGGATCGTGCCCGAGCAGAGCTTTCCAGCTGGGTGAGACGAACGTCAGGATCCCGTCAGCGTTGATCGAGTAGATGATATCATGGGTGTTCTCTACCAGCAACCGGTATTTTGTCTCCGATTTGCGGAGTCCCTCTTCTGCCAGTACCCGGTCCGAGATATCGTGCGAGACCACGAGAACACCAATACCATTTCCCTCCTTATCTGCCAGCGGGGTGAGCCTGACATCCAGCCACATCTTCCCGGATGGCAGGTCCTCGGTTGTTTCGTACCCGCCAGGCTGGCGGGTTTCCATCAGCCGTTGAATGGCATTCAGGTAGCGTTGTGCGACTTCCGGTCTGAGGACCCCGGTCAGGTGTTTTCCGGTCAGGCTTTCGGGATCTGCCCGCATTGCCTTTGCGGCGGTGGAATTGACGTACCGGATGCATCCTTCGGCATCTATAATAGTGATCATTGCGGGAGAATTTTCCGAGATGAGCCGGTATTTCTCCTCGCTCTCCTTGAGTGCCGTCTCGATGGCTACCCGTTCGCTGATGTCCATGATAACACCGGAGAAAACCAGCTCGTTGCCGTGCCTGACCGGGCTCGACAGGCCCCGGAACCAGATGGTCTCACCGGAGGGTTTGATGAACCTGCCGGTGAAATCCCACGGCAGGATGGCTTTCTCTGACCCATGAATCGAATCCAGGAACCGGGGCCTGTCGTCAGGATGGATACAGTTCACGAACGCCGGGAAGAACTCTTCCCTGTCGGGGGTAAGCATCAGGCCAAGAATATCTTCTGCCCGTCTGCTTACGTAATACATCCCCATGCTCCCGTCAGGCCGGACATAGAACTGGTACACCATGCCCGGAATTGTTGAGGTGATCTCTTCGAGCTGCTGCTGGCGGTTGCGAAGTTCCGTTTGTGCAGCTGCGGTCTCCTCGTACTGGGAGCGCAGTTCCTGCTCGGCAGCGGTGACCTGTTCGTATGCGGCCATCAGACTGCTCTCTGCCTGCTTGCGTTCAGTGATATCCGAGAACATCGCAACCATGGTGTTGGGAGAGATCTGGAACGCGGTAACCGCGTAGGTTCCGTGGATATTCGCGGCGTCATACTGTACCTGGTCCGCCTGCCAGCTCGTTCCCTCTGCTGCAACCCGGCGGTAGTTTTCGGGAATGTCCGTGGTTACCAGGTGGGGGAATGCAGCCTCGATGGTCCTGCCGATCAATGCCTCGTGTTCCATCCCGAGCATTGCATCCGCACCGGGGTTTGCTCCGGTAAAGACCAGTGTCCCATCCGGCCTGAGTTCAAAGAAGTGCATGCCTACCGGCGCATTCTCGATCAGGTTCCGGTACTTCTTCTCGCTCTCCCGTCTCGTCTCTTCAGCACGTTTCTGCTTTATGATCGTCCATAGCCCCTGCATCAGGAGGAGAAGCTCGTGGATATCCTGATCGGTATACCCGGTGGGTTTGTTTGCCACACCGGCCACGAGGACAATGTGGCCTTCATCGAAGACCGGCACGTTCATGTGCCGGACAATCCGGGGATGACCTTCCGGGTACCCCTTCTTCGCCGGGAGGGGAGCCTCGTAATCGTTGGTGATGACCGGCCGGCGCTGCCGGACCGCCTCTCCCCAGAGCCCCGTCTTCTCGGTTTTGTACACGATCGGCTTCTGCCGCATCGAGCATTCGGCCATAGCAGATTTTGACCAGGCGTACATGGCGAGTTCGCTCTCGTCATCGCTGAGGAAGGCAAGGTATCCGAGCGGGCTGCTGGTGACGACCCCGGCGCCCTCAACCGCATAATTCAGGAGATCCTTCTCGCAGTCCTGGGACCGTTCGTAGAATCCGATCATGTACGTAAGGCGCGCCTCGCTCTCCCGGATCCGGCGCTCGCCTTCCGCAAGTTCATTGTACTGCTCCCGGAGTTCCTCGCCGGAGGAGGCAAGTTCCTCGTTTGCAGTACGGAGTCCCTCCTCGGCATTTTTCCGGTCGGTGATGTCCCGGATCGATTCGATCGCCCCGGTGATTTCTCCCGCCCTGTTATAGAATGGGCTGGCCTTGGCAAGGACATGGATTCGATGTCCTTTCGGGTGGGGGAGATCGGTCTCGGCGGAGATGGCATTTCCCTCGCGGAGGATAGAGGAATAGATCTCCGCTATCTTCTCATCCGGTTTTAGGAGCACGTCAACGAGGACTGGGCGGCGGACCCCGTAGAATGGCAGGGCATATTCATGGTCACCCTTTCCGAGCATATCCGCAGCCATTATGCCGGTCATGGTCTCGATTGCCTGGTTCCAGGCAATAACCTTCCCCCCGGTATCGATGGCAAAGGTTGCATCCGGGAGGAAGTTGATGAGATCGGCAAGACGCCTCTCGGAATCCCAGAGGGCGATCTCTGCCTGCCTCCTGCTGACGGCCTGCCGGATCTTGTGGACCAGCTCGGCAAACTGTGACCGGGGATCGCCTCCCTTCTGGAGGTAGAAATCCGCCCCGTAGTTGATCGCCTCGATGACCACCTCTTCGCGCCCCCGGCCGGTGAAGAGGATGAAGGGGATATTCCCAAAGGATCCCCGTACGCGTTTTAAAAATTCTATACCATCCATCCCCGGCATCTGGTAGTCGGAGACAATAGCATCAAAATGGTGCTGCACAAGCCGGGCCAGCCCCTCGTTGCCCGACTGGACGGGGGTGACGATAAAATCCCCGGTCTTCTCCAGGTAGATCTTCCCGAGTTCAAGAAGTCCCGGTTCGTCGTCGACATAGAGGAGGGAAAGCATCACATGCTCCAGTGTAGGATGACCAGCGTGAGACTGAATGACAGGAATTGACCTGGTAAAACATGAATGTTACGTGCTAGTACGCTGATACGGGCTGGTGGCACTCCCCTTGTCAGGTACGGGGTATCCGCGTGATGAACGATGGCCGTGTCACCGGTACCCCTCTTTTGGCACGGTCAGCTCGAACTGCACCCCCCTGCCTGGCTCGCCATTCTCGGTGATGGTAATGCCGGTGATAGCCAGGATCTCCCGGGAGAGGAAGAGGCCAAGACCGGTGTGTTTCCCGAAACCTTTCCGGAAGAGTTTCGTCTTGTCCTCCTGAGTGATGCCCACCCCGTTATCCCGGTACGTAATGACAAGCCCCGCATCCGTCTCCCGGGACGAGAAGGCCATCTCTGTGACCTGCCCGCCATGGCGGAGAGAATTTTCCATGAGGTTGAAGAATACCTTCACGATGAGGGGATCGGCAAAGATCTCAATGCCCGTCACTTGTACCTGGACGTTGATTGACCGGGTGTTGAGCTGGTTCACTGCCTCCTGGATGACCGATCCTGCGTCCTGCCACGTGGAAGCATTGACCCCGATGTCCTGGTAATATCGCGTGAACTCGATCTGCCGCTGGATCGCTTCTGCTGCCTGTGCTTCCTTGTCGATGAACGCTTCGTATTTTGTTCCTTTGAGGTCTTCTTTGGAGAGTTCGAGGAACGTCCGGAGACCCATGATCTGGTTGAGTATGTCGTGCCGCGTGATAGAGGAGAGCATGTTCAGTTTATTGAGGGCGTTTTTGAGTGCCTCTTCGGTCTTCTTGCGCCCGGAGATATCCCGGATCATCCCCTCGGTACCCTGGAACTCTCCCGCGTCATTGGTATGCAGGCGGGCAGTCACCGATACCCAGAAGGGCGTGCCGTCCCGTTTCACGAACACCGCCTCCCAGTCCTGTACTGACCCTCCCTGTTGTTTCATGGCATCGATCATGATCGCCCGATCTTCCGGATTTTTCCAGAGGGATGTGGCCGGGAATCCCTGTATCTCCGCAAGGGAATTGCACCCGAACGTGTGTACGGCAGAAGGGCTCATCATGACCAGGCGGCTTTCCTGATCGAACCGGAAGTACACGTCCTGGAGGTTCTCGATGATGGTACGGTACCGCTCCTCGCTCTCGCGGAGGGCGGCCTCGGCATGTACCCATTCCGTGATATCGCGGAACGTCACGTATGCGGCCGGCCTCCCCTTCCATGAGCTCGGGACGGTCGTGACATCGACATCGACGGGGGTCCCGTCCAGCCTGAGGAACTGTTCGCGGATCAGCCCGAGGGTCTTTCCGGATGCCTGCCGTATCCGTTCTGCTGTCCGTTCCCGGAATGCCGGGGCGACGATATCAAGGGCGGGTTTCCCCAGGAAGAGATCGGGATCTTCGGAACCCAGGATCCGGGCAGCCGTCCGGTTGACATAGACGAGGATGCCATCCTGGTGGATTGCAATGCCGTCGAACGAGGTCTCGACCAGGGACCGGTACTTCTGCTCGCTCTCAAAAAGTGCCTGCTCGGCCTTCTTGCGCTTGGTGATGTCCCGTGCCACATGGACGCTGCCGAGAAGGTTCCCGTCAGAATCATACAGCGGGTTTGTCGTCACGAGGAAGTCCCCGCCAAGAGTATCCTCGTGTACTTCGGCGGAATGTCCCTGCCCGTCTTTCATAAGCAAGGCGTGGGGGCAGAATGCGGGATGGGACGTTGCGTGGTGGACAACCTCGTAACATTTCAGGCTGACGGCCTGCTCCGGGGTTATCCCCAGGCTGTCTGCCATGGCCTTGTTGACCCTGATGATGTTGTGCTCTTTTCCGATGAGAGCTATCAGGTCAGGGACCGCATTGAAGGTGTTCTCCCACTCCTCTTTTGCCGTCACCAGCTCGTTCTTCTGGGCATCGACCCTGCCCGAGAGCCAGGTGACAACGACCGCGACGATGAGGTAGACGACACAGCGGGCCGCCGCGGGCAGGAGATCCTGACCTGTGCCGGCCTGTACACCGGCCACCATCAGCAGGTAGAGTGCACACAGGGTAACCGCAGCAGGAACCCCCCACCGGGGAGAGAAGAATGCGGCGAGGATGATCGGGATATAGAACAGGTGCGGGAAGATGATGGATATCCCGACAGCAAGCCCGTAGAAGTTTGCTGCAAAAGCGATGGCAAACGTCAGGAGAATAAGGAATTGCGTGGCTCTTGGGTGTTCACGCAGCCGGTTGACGATTGGGGAGATCATGAAGGGACCACCTGCTCATACGGGAGTTCTTACGCTCTGCGTAGGTGAGCCGGATTAAAAATAGTATCGCGAGGGGCGAGCGGCTCTCCCCCGCGGTTACCTGAAACGGAACCCGCCGGGCGGGACCATCATCTCGAACCGTGCCCCTTTTCCTGCCGTTCCCGTCTCGGCAATGGTGATGCCGGTAATGGACAGGATCTCGCGGGAGAGGTAGAGGCCGAGGCCGGTGTTCTTCCCGAACCCCTTGTCGAAGATGACCTTCTTGTCCCGGTCAGTAATTCCTGCGCCATCGTCTTCAAAGACCAGCACCAGTGACGGACCTGCTGGACGGGTGGAGATACGGAGCGTGGTCATGGCATTCCCGCCATACCGCAGGGAGTTATCGACAAGATTGTAGAAGACCTTCTCCACCAGCGGGTCGGCAAATATCTCAAGGCCGGCAATATTTTTCACAATGCGGATATTTTTGAGAGGAAGACCCTCAACAGCCGTATCAAAACATGCGTTGACATCCTGCCATGACGGGGCCTCCACGCCAAGGTCCTCGTATTCCTTGGTGAACGTGATCTGGCGTGAGATGGTTTCAGCGATTTTCTGGTTCTTTTTTAAGAAATCCTCGAGTTCGTCGGGTTTGTTGAGGGACTCCTGGCTCAGTTCGAGGAATGCCATCAGCGCCATCAGCTGGTTGCGGATATCGTGCCGGGTGATGCTGGAGAGGAGGTGAAGCTTCTTGTTGGCCATGCGGAGGGCGTCCTCGGCCCTCCGCTGGTCAGAGATGTCATGGATAACGCCCTCCACGCCTTGGATATTCCCCTGCGTGTCGCGGTAGAAATGGCTGCTGGTCACCACTTGCCTGATCGTCCCGTCGCGGGTCTTGAGGGTTAGGGGATACGCGTACACGGATCCCTTCTCCCGAAGGGCGGACAGGAGGCTGTCCCGGCCGGCCGGATCCGCGTACACCGAAGTAACATCCTGCCCGATAAGCTGGTCGGCCGACTCGTACCCGGCAAGGATTGCCGCCGAAGGGCTGAGCATCGTGATCTTCCCTGAACGGTCGGTCCGGTAGAAGATATCCTGCATCTCATCGATGATCGCCCGGTACTTCTCCTCGCTCTCGCGGAGGGCCTCTTCGATGTGTTTCCGGTCCGTGATGTCCCGGGCCGCCGCAAAGATCCGGTCCCCTTTCGGAAAGGAACGCCATTCGATCCACCGGTAGGTACCATCTTTATGCCGATACCGGTTGGTGAAGTTCAGCACCTCTTTTTGGGAACTCAGGGTGGCCATCGCGTCAAGCGTTGGCAGCAGATCGTCAGGATGAACGAAGTCGAGGAAACGTCTTCCCTCAAGTTCGGGAAGTGAATACCCGAGGGTCTTTGTCCATTCCTCGTTCAGGCGCCGGAAATTGCCCTGCGTATCGGCAATGCAGAAGAGATCGAGGCTTGTCGTAAAATACTGGTCCAGCTCTTCGGTCTTCTGCCGGAGGGCCTCCTCCGTGGTCTTCAGCTCGGTGACATCCTGAAGGAAGATGAGGTGCCCCTCGATCTCCCCGCCCCGGGTCAGGAGCGGCTCGGCAGTACCGATGTAATAATGCGTCCCGCTCCCCCGGGCCCGGGTGAGTTCCCGTTTCCGGGCGGTCAGTTCCCTGCAGAGCGAGTGGAACTCCGGCCAGTCCGGGACAACATCCTCAACTGCTCTGCCCAGAGCGGATGCATGCGTGATGGAGAAGAGCGAGCAGGCTGCCGGGTTCATGTCGATGACCCGCCCCTCCGGGTCCAGCACCAGCACGGGTTTGCTCAGGGCCTCGATCAGCCGGCTCCGGGCAATCGGCATAATGTCAAGGAACTGGTAGCGGAAGAGTGCCACCGTATACAGGAGCGCCGGGATCCAGAGAAGCACCGGGGCCATGTTGACCCCCGGGATCGGGGTCAGTCCGATTACTGACGTGTAATTGATCGCTGTCGGGAGTGCAAGGGCAAGAAGCAGGAGGACCGTCTGCATCTCACGGAGGGTACCCTGCTTCCGGGTCTCGGCCACCAGCAGGATAACCGCGAGAACGAGCAGGGTGAACGAATATGCACTATAGAGGGAAAAGAAGGCGCTCTCGGAGTACTGG
This sequence comes from Methanoregula sp., assembly GCA_041663625.1. Classification (GTDB taxonomy): domain Archaea; phylum Halobacteriota; class Methanomicrobia; order Methanomicrobiales; family Methanospirillaceae; genus Methanoregula. The sequence goes on along the minus strand of JBAYMI010000022.1, from coordinate 2,080 downwards.
AGCACCGGGACCGGGCCGGCCGTGTTAATCGTGAAGTTATACCGGAACAGGTCATGGTACGGGCTGGTCAGGGCAAGGACTGCGGCAATGACCGGGACTACCAGCGCAAGGGCTGCCCAGTCATGGCGCAGCCAGGCAGTCTTCCTGACGTACGCGAGGACAAGCCAGAGCTCGAGAACGGCAAGGAACGGGAGGAAGAGGAACCTGAGGTTATGGACGAAGATCTTGAGGGGAAGGGCGGTCACCAGGAGATCGATCCCGTACAGCACCGCCCATGCCGCTGCACAGAGCATCAGCAGCACGTAGGGAGTGGCTGCGGGAACGCGGGAAGTAAACCGGCGGGCGTACAGCCCGACAGCAGCCATGCTGATACCGGAGATGAAGAGCATCCCGATGACCAGGTCGACGATGAACGTGATCATATTCCCGTATCGCCCCGAACGTTACCCTGATGGGCGATTACTGTCTGTGTCCACGCCAAGAGTAATAAAGTACAGGCCCGGACAGGAAGCCCTGCGGGAGGTGCCCTGCCAGGAAAACGCTGCAAGAGAAGAACGGGCCTGAAGGGATTTGAACCCTTGACCTGCGGATTAAGAGTCCGCCGCTATGCCGAACTAAGCTACAGACCCGCTTGTTGGGCTTACTAATGTGGTCCATAATTGCGAATAAAGGTTTTGGATATCTGGGGGTGGAATTCCTTAATATCGTGAAAGGATACATCTTCTGTAACATGCCACAGGAAGCCCCGGTTGAGCAGCAGGGACCGGCAAAATACTGTATTTTCGGGTGCGGGACGAACGGTTACAACATCATTCTCGAGCTCGCCAAGGAGCACGAGCGCGTGCTGGTCGTTGACCGGGACGAAACCCGGGTCCAGAACCTCCGCGACCAGAAGTTCGATGCGTACCAGCGCGACATCGCATCATCCGAGATGCTTGCGGGCATCCCCCCGTTTGAGATCGCGTTCGTGATGACCGGCAATGGCGATGCGAACCTTGCCGCCGTGCTTGCCATCAAGAAGCGGTACATGACCGTCCAGATCGTTGCCCGGGCGATAGATCCGGTGAACGGCCAGAAACTGACCGCTGCCGGGGCAGAGGTCGTCCTCTATCCCCAGGAAGTGGTGGCCCGGTTCGCCGTCCTCCAGATCCGTAAGCAGCACTCAAGCAGGATCTCCCAGCGGCTCTTCTCCCTCATAGCCGGCTGGGAAGGTACGTTTGGCATCATCACCCACAAGAACCCGGACCCGGATGCCATCTCCTCCGCCATGGCACTGGCCGAGATCGCAAAACAGGCGAACGGCAAGACCCTCGTCACCCGGATCTATTACGAGGGCAACATCGGCCACCAGGAGAACCGCACGTTCGTCAACCTGCTCGATATCAAGATGGAGCACCTGACTCCCGAGGCGCTCCAGTCCTGTAACTACCTTGCCCTGGTGGACTGCTCGGGCCCGGGCGCCAACAACGACATCCCGCCCCAAACTAAGATCAACGTCATCATAGATCACCACAAGGAGGGCAAACACAGCGCAGCCCCGGGCAGTTTCATCGATATCCGGCCCGGCGTCGGCGCAACGGCGAGCATCATGACCCAGTATCTCCAGGAACTGGATGTACCGGTCGACAAGCGTGTTGCCACAGCCCTGCTCTATGGTATCCGCACGGACACGAAAGAGTTCAAGCGCAACGTGACGCCGCAGGACCTCAGCTACGCGGGTTTCCTCCTGCCGCTGACCGATGCCGACCTGCTCGACAAGATCATGTCGCCCTCCATGTCGCAGGAGACCCTCGACGTGATCGGCAAGGCGATCCACGAGCGGAAGGTCCAGAGCGGGTACCTCTTCGCGAACGTGGGGTACGTGATGAACCGCGATGCCCTGCCGCAGGCTGCCGAGATCCTTATCACCCTTGAAGGGGTGAACACGGCGCTCGTGTACGGCATCACGGACAACGCGATCATCATCTCGGCCCGCAACCGCGACATACGGCTCCACGTGGGCAATGCCCTCTCGGAAGCATTCGGGGGGATGGGCGATGCGGGCGGACACCCGAATATGGGGGCTGCCAGCCTCCCGCTC
>JBAYMI010000021.1:0-13867 GCA_041663625.1 Methanoregula sp. | reverse complement strand
TTCTGGAGCGCGATTGCGCGCCGGTTGTATCCCATGCCCTGCCAGTGGCGGAGGACATCTGCAAGGGGGGCGCTTGCGAGTGCTGCAAAGTCCGGGAACGCTGCAATGAACTCCGGGAATTTTTCCTGCACCCGTTCGACCTGTGTCTGCTGGAGCATGATCTCGGAGACGAGGATGCAGCAGGGATCGGTGGTCTCCCGCCATGCAAATTTCCGTCCCGCTCTGCGGTACCGTGAGAGCACGAGTTCCTGGAATGCCAACATCCCGTTGTTCTCACCGTTACGGGAGAAGAGAGGATCCTGCTTTGTGAGTTTTTCCTGTCGTTCTGCCATGATGGACTGGATTTCCAGTCACCGGTGGACCGGAAAGAGGTATAACCGTTCAGGTTCGGGCAATAATTCTAATGAGTCTGAAAATTTGAAGAACCGGACATGATTGCTGGAAATCTGATTCAGCAGGTATGACCATCCCATTCTGCATATTTTCCCCCGGGGAGAGGCATATTGTAATGCTTTTTCAATAAATGCTGTTCATCCATCAATATCATGGAAATCTTCCGGTAATGAGGAGGACTCGCAAATGAGGCAGGATATGATGATGGCGCTCATGTCCCCCATACCCCCTGGCTGTGATGGACGCCTCCGCCCCCTGCCGGGTGCGCCCCTGCGGCGGATCCGTCCCTATCAGCATATTTGAGATCAACGCACTGCCCCTCAGTGCCTCGTAGGAGCCCTCCTTAATTATTTTTAACGAGTTTCATGGCGTGGATGCGAATGGCAGTCCGTATGCGTTTCTCCAGGACAGATAGCATTTCAAAAAAAATTACGTCCGCTTGAAGAGCGCATCAAGATCCGCTTTCGATAACCGGATCATGGTGGGCCGGCCATGCGGGCAGGTGAAGGGATTCTTGGTGAGCCGGAGCTGGTCTGCCACGCGCTGGCACTGCTCCTGCGTGCAGACCGTCCCCGCCTTGATTGCCCCGCGGCACGCGACTACCCGGGTGATCCTCTCGCGGTTATCGACCCGCTGGCCCCGTTCAGCACTCACGAGATCGCTGATGATATCCTCAAGAAGCGAGGTGTCCTCCAGTTTCCCGAGCACGACCGGGATGGCGCGGACAATGAACGTATCCCGGCCGAACTCCTCGATGTGGAAGCCCTCGTCGCGGAGTGCCGGCAGGATCTCCAAGAGGATTGCGCTCTCGCGCGGGGACCGGTGGAGGATGACCGGGGCGATCAGTTCCTGGACGCGCTTCTCCCCGGTATCTTTCCTGCCTGCGATCTCGTACAGGATCCGCTCGTGCGCTGCGTGCTGGTCGATGACCAGGAGTTCGCCCGATTCTGATGTTGCAAGGATATAGATCCCTCCAAATTCCCCGATGACATGAAGGGGCGGGAGGGTGCTGCCAGCGGCTGTATCCGGGGCCAGCTCGGTCTGGCGGAGCCGCTGGTCCGTATTGACCGTGCCCGCGTGCGTGGATTCGGCAACTCCCCCGGGCAGAACGGTATCCATCAGGTAGGGCCGGGGAGTTTTTTGTGCCGGGGAGAGATCTGCCATGATGGGCTGCGCCGGCCCGGGCGGGCGGATATCGGGAATGAGATCCTGGCCGGACAGGGCGTCATGCACAGCATCGCGGATGAACCGGGCCATCTCCGGTTCGCGGGAGATGCGGACCAGTTTTTTTGTCGGGTGGACATTGACATCAACGAGGCTGGTGTCGATCTCAAGGTTCAGGAACGCGACCGGGAACCGGTCCTTTGGCAGCAGCGTGCCGTAGCCTTCCTTTATCGCATTGGTGATGGCCGGGGAGGTGACGTAGCGCCCGTTGATCGCAATGAAGATCCGGGCATTGTCTTTCCGCGAGACCGATGGCCGGGAGATATGGCCGGTGATGGCGAGAAGCGGGGACTGGCCTGAGACGAAGACCAGGTCGCGTGCCAGCCCGGCGCCATAGATCCGCGCAATGGTGTCGAGCGGGGATGTGCTCCGGTCCGTGACCAACTGCTCTGCGCCGTTGTAGGTGAACCTGAATGCTATCCCGGGATGTGACAGGAAGATGCCTTCGAGCAGGTCGTGGACATGCGCGAGTTCGGTCTGCCTGCTCTTCTGGAATTTCTTCCGTGCGGGGGTATTGTAGAAGAGGTCTTCAACAAGAATGCTGGTCCCTGCAGGCGCCCCGGCAGGACCGTTCTCAAGAATCTCGCCGCCCGCGATGACAATTTTCGTACCCGGGGCAAGTTCGTCGTCCCGCGGGCGGGTGATGAGCGTGACCCGGGCAACTGCTGCAATGCTTGCCAGTGCTTCGCCCCGGAAACCGAGGGTCCGGACCGTGTCGAGATCCGTGATGGCAGCGATCTTGCTGGTGGCGTGGGGCGTGAAGGCAAGCAGGGCATCATCAGGAGACATGCCGATGCCGTCATCGGTAACTCTTACGGAGGTGATGTCAAGTTTCGTGGCCAGGATCTCGATACGGATCGTCCGTGCACCGGCATCTATGGCATTCTCCACCAGCTCTTTGACTGCCGATGCCGGTCGCTCCACCACTTCGCCGGCCGCGATCTTGTTGACGGTCGCCTGGTCGAGGACACGGATGATCGTATGAGCGCTTCTTGGTTTCATGAACCGTTCTCCCGCTCTTTCAGCTTCTTCTTCATGCCGGTTATGGCGGTGAGCGCCTGGAGCGGCGTCATCTCATCCGGGTTCAGGTCCCGGAGTTCTTCCAGCACGGGATCCGGTCCTGCCTCTGCCGTTTCTGCATGGTCATCGACCAGGAGGATCTGGGTATAGCGCTGGGGGCGGGACCCGCCTTTGACCGGCGCATTCATATTCTCGTCGAGGAGTGCCTCGGCGCGCTCGGTGACTTTCTTCGGGATTCCCGCAAGCCGGGCAACATGGATACCGTAACTCTTGTCGGTTGCCCCCGGGATGATCTTCCGGAGGAAGACAACTTCGTTGTTTGTCTCCCTGACGGCGAAGTGGTAGTTCTTCACCCGCTTGAGCCGCTCCTCCATCGCAATGAGCTCGTGGAAATGGGTGGCAAAGAGGGTCTTTGGCCCGGCCCCGGACTTCCCGTGCAGGTATTCGAGCACGGCACGGGCGATCGATGAGCCGTCCGCGGTGCTCGTCCCGCGCCCGATCTCGTCGAGGATAACAAGGCTTTTCCGGGTTACGTTGTTGAGGATGTTCGCCAGCTCCAGCATCTCGACAAAGAATGTACTCTGGCCGCTTGCAAGGTCATCGAACGCCCCGACCCGGGTGAAGATCCGGTCGAGGATGCCGATCTTCGCATGCCGGGCCGGGACAAAACTGCCGGCCTGCGCCATGATGCAGATGAGCGCAGTGGCACGCATGTAAGTGGATTTCCCGGCCATGTTTGCGCCGGTGATGATCATGATCTGCGTGCCGCTGCCGGAGAGTTCGGTGTCGTTGGGGACAAACCCGCCAGCCACTCCCTGCTCGACAACCGGGTGCCGGCCGTCGCGGATAACGATGGCATCGCTCCCGTCCAGCTGCGGGCGGACATAGTTTCGCAGCTGCGCGACCTCCGCAAGGGCGGTTGCAACATCCAGAACCGCAATCCCGTTTGCAATTCCCTGGAACTTCGGTATCTCCCGGCGCAGGATCCCGAGGAGCTGCGTGTAGAGTTCCCGCTCCAGCGCAAGCACCCGCTCGTCGGCGTTGGTGATGAGCGCTTCCTTCTCCCGCAGTTCGGGAATCGTGTAGCGCTCCCCCGTGGCGGTGGTCTGTTTGCGCTCGTAGCGTTCCGGGACGAGGGGGACATTGGGTTTTGTTACCTCGATGTAGTACCCGAAGATGCGGTTGTACCCGATCTTGAGCGACCGAATCCCGGTTGTGTCCCGCTCCTTTGCCTGGAGTTCGGCGATCCAGTCCTTTCCGGAGTGCAGGACGCCGCGGATCTCGTCAAGCTCGTTGTCGTAGCCGGTGCGGATGACGCCTCCGTTCCGGGCAATGGCCGGGGGATCGTCCGCAATCGCATTCCGGATGAGAGCAATGGTCTCCGGCAGGTCCTGTATCTCCGCGAGGGCTTCCGATACGAGAGCGGGCGGGGTTGCGGTGCCGCATTCTGCAAGGCAGTTCTTGAGTTCTGGTAGTGCGGCAAGCGAGTCGGCAAGCGCAACAAGGTCGCGGGGCCCGGCATTCCCGTACGCGATGCGGGCAGCGATCCGCTCGATATCGCCGCAGGCTTTCAGCTGGTCCCGGAATGCGAGCCGGGCTGCTGTCTTTCCGGCAAGGAACTCAACGGCATCGAGGCGGCAGGTTATTGCGCCGATATCGGTTAATGGCCGCGTGAGATGGTTATTCAGGAGCCTGCTCCCCATCGGCGTCCGTGTCAGGTCGAGCGAGGAGAAGAGGGTCGCGCCTTTCGTGCCGCCCCGGATGCTCTCGCGGACCTCGAGATTGCGCAGCGTGACCGCGTCCAGCATCATGGACTGCGACGAACTGCGCAGCGAGAGTCCGCTGATATGGGGGAGGGCCGCATGCTGGGTCTCCTGCGCATAGGCAAGCGCGGCACCGGCAGCGCAGGTGGCTGAAGCCGCGCCGTCAAACCCGAAACCGGCCAGTGACGCAACATGAAGCTGCCCGCAGAGGATCTGCGTGGCCCGCTCCTGGCCGAACAGTTCGTCCCGGCAGGACGTGACAAGTACACCGGCATTGCGGATACGCTGCCGGACCTGTTCCGGCAGGGCCGGGGGCACGATGCATTCGGCCGGGCGGTACCGGGTAATCTCGGACAGGAGCCCGTCAAGGCCGGGATCGTGTGTTACCGTGGTGGCAAAGAATTCGCCGGTGGAAATATCGAGCAGGGCAATGCCCCACTCCTGCTGGCGCCCGTCCGGGGAGACGGCCATCAGGTAGGTTGCGGCAACCGAGGGAACGAGCGCGGAGTCGATGACGGTGCCAGGCGTAATGATACGGACAATCTCGCGCCTGACAATTCCTTTGGCGGTCTTTGGATCTTCCACCTGGTCGCAGACCGCAACCCGGTACCCCTTCTGGATGAGCCGGGCAATGTAGCCGTCTGCAGCATGGTAGGGGACGCCCGCAAGGGGGATCCGGTTATCGCCGCTCTTTGACCGGGAGGTCAGGACAATTTCCAGTTCCCGGGAGACGAGTTCCGCGTCCGCGTTGAATGTCTCGTAGAAGTCGCCGATGCGGAAGAAGAGGATGGTATCCGGGTACTGCTCCTTGAGCTCTTTGTACTGGCGCATGACCGGAGTCAAGCGGGTGCCGTTCTCGTCTTCCCCGTTATCCTTCGGACCGGCTTCACGCACCATAGGTGCAGATAGGTAGCCTTCCGGATCAATTAATACCGATCTTATCGTTCGTACTCTCCCGCTTCAAAGACGGTGCCGTGCGAGATACCAGATGAACGGGGGAAGGGAGACGACCAGCGCGATCATGCCGAATGTGAGGCCAAGGGCAAATCCCATGCCAACGACTTCCGTGATCTTCCAGAGAACAGCGACCGCCCACGGTATGGCGCTCATGAAGATGACCACGCCAAAAAGCGCGATCATGACGATGCCGATGGCCGCATTCTTCAGGTCCTGCGAGCTGGGTGCGATCGAGACGACGAGGCTGAGCGTGAGGTAGAGGTAGAGGAGGAACCACGGGTGGAATGCATCCACGATGTTTCGCGTGAAGAGTGCACCGATGCTTATGGCAAGGTCGTGCAGGGTATCGGCTGAACTTATCGAGACCGGGAAGTCCGGGAAGGTGCAGCCGAGAAACGTGGCAAAGCACCAGGTCAGCCCGGTGAGGAGGAGCGGGATGCAGAAGAGCGGGGCCGAACTGATAATGACATCGCCCAGCACGGGGATCTTCGGGCGGGTATAGGTCACCGATCCCCCTTCCTGTGAGAAGAAGACCACATCGGTTATTCTGGCGCCGGTAAGGATGCAGCCAAGGATGTGCGAGCATTCATGGACGATGACGCCCGGTGCCCGTATCAGGTAATAGAAGGTCCGCACCGGCAGCACCTGTGCCCAGAGATGATCCAGCATCATCGAGATGAGCATAACGGCAATGCCGGTTGCAATGATGATGAGAAATGCGAGCGCTTCCATACCGGTCCGTCTTTAGTACCGTGTTGTCCGGTGATTACATAATCCCAGCGGCCAGTACGCGCAATGCGTGCAGAGATAGTGCCGGGGCCCGGCATTCTTCGTTATCTCCGGCTAATTCATTTTGGGTAGTTGGTACTTCTGAAAGACTGATATTGTTGCACGCCGCATGAGCGGGTATGGACGCTCACCCATCCACAGGCCCGGCAACCCGGCCCCCCAACCGGCTCATCCATGAGAAGAGTCCCTATCTTCTCCAGCATGCAGAAAACCCGGTTGACTGGTTTCCCTGGGGTGAAGAGGCCTTTTTACGTGCAGCCCGTGAGGATAAGCCGGTCTTCCTCTCAATCGGATATGCCACCTGCCACTGGTGCCACGTCATGGCGCACGAATCATTCGAGGACATTGAAGTGGCAGGGTTGCTCAACCGGGACTTTGTCTGTGTCAAGGTCGATCGCGAGGAGCGCCCCGATATCGACAGTACCTTTATGCAGATCTGCCAGATGATGACCGGGCAGGGTGGATGGCCGCTCACGATCATCATGACTCCTGAGAAGAGGCCGTTCTTTGCCGCAACGTACCTCCCAAAGGAACGGCGCTTTGCCACGATGGGACTCCTCGAACTCCTCCCCCGCGTTGTCCAGGCCTGGCGGGAGCACCGTTACGATCTCATCCATACCTCGGATTCTGTTATCAGCGCCATTGCTGCCCCCGGGGCCGAATCTCCCGGGAAGGAGCCGGATCCCTCACTTCTCGATGAAGGATATGAGGATCTTGTCCTGCGGTTCGATCCCGGGTACGGGGGATTCGGGACGGCGCCGAAATTCCCAAGCCCCCATCTCGTCCTCTTCCTGCTCCGGTACGGGAAGCGGACAGGTAAAAGACGCGCCCTTGACATGGCAATAAAGACGCTGGATGCACTGCGTGACGGCGGCATCTGCGACCACGTGGGCGGGGGATTTCACCGGTACTCAACCGATGCACAGTGGCGGGTGCCGCATTTCGAGAAGATGCTGTACGACCAGGCCCTTCTCCTGATGGCATATACCGAGGCGTTCCAGGCCACCGGCTATGAACGCTACCGCGTAACTGCTGAGGATATCGCCACTTATGTCCTGCGCGATCTCACGTCTCCCCAGGGTGCGTTCTTCTCAGCAGAGGACGCTGACAGCCCCGGCGGGGAAGGGGCGTTTTATCTCTGGAGCATGGCAGAACTGGAAGCGGTGCTCGGAAAAGATGATGCTGCCGGTGCTGCCCGGATCTTCAACGCCCGTCCTTCCGGAAATTTTCCGGGCATGCATGGCGATGAACCCGGAAATATTCTTTTTCTGACCCTCCCTCCGGACCAGCGTGCGGCAATGCTTGGCATCCTGGAAACGGATCTGGATACATGGATGAGATCGGTGCGGCAGCGCCTCTTTGCTGCACGCAGGAAACGCCCGCGCCCGTCCCTCGATGACAAGGTGCTGGCGGACGGAAACGGGCTCTTCATTGCTGCACTGGCAAAAGCAGCCCGGGCATTCGGGGATGCGAAGTATCGCAAAGCAGCTGAACGCGCGATGGCGTTCCTCCTTGGACCTATGCGCACCGGAGACGGCAGGCTCCTGCACCGTTACCGCGATGGTGAATCTGCGATCCCGGCCTTCGCTGATGATTATGCCTTTGTCATATTCGCGCTCCTTGAATTGTATGAGAGCACGTTCGACGTGCGGTACTTTTCAGAAGCGCTGGCGCTCAACCGGAAGTTCATGGATCATTTTCTTGATACAACAGATGGTGGATTCTTCTCCACGGCAGATGATGCCGAGCTGCTCTTTTCCCGGAAGAAGGAGATATACGATGGAGCTGTTCCGTCAGCAAATGCGGTTGCCTGCGAAAATCTCATCCGTTTTTCGCACCTTACCGGGGATATGACATACGAGAAGTACGCCTCTGCCCTTGCACGTCACTTCGGCAGCCGGGTGCGGGAGAACCCTGCAGCACATGGCGGTTTTCTCTCCGCAATGGAACGGGCAGTCGGGCTTTCACAGGATATTGTCATTGCTGGCGATACCGGAGCGGATGATACAGACCGGATGATAGCCGTTGTACGGGCGCGATATCTTCCTGTGGCAACGATCATGTTCCGTTCAACTACAGATCCCGCCGGATCTCTCGATGACCTGGCGCCATTTACCCGGGCGCTGGTTAAATGCGGGGGAAAGGCGACGGCTTACCTCTGCTCAGGTACCGCGTGTTCAGCACCGGTAACGGATCCGGATGTTCTTGCCGATACACTGGATGGCAGAAGGAGCAGCGAAAAAAAAGAGACCTGATCAGAGGTTCTTGAGCGATACGATATCTTTCACGCCGACCAGTTTCCAGACCAGGGAACGTTCCTCTTCCGCAATCGCCTCCGGGGCATCCGTGGGCGAATGACCGAGCGCAGCAAGGATATTGCACGAGAGGTTGCGCTCAACAATGCGGTCGACAAATTTCTCCCGGATGATCTTCTTCTCGATGGAGTCGTTCACTTCTTCAAGGTATCCCTGGAGCGTCACGAAGGTATAGGACGAGAGATCCTTGGTGAATTTTTCTATCTCCACCGAGGCATAGGGGCTTTTCCTGAAATATTCCAGCTTCTTGCCGTATTTTGTGGAGAGGAAGTAGAGAAACGAGCCATCGAAGACGTACAGGAATGGGGCGATATACGGGTATTTCTCGCCCTGGAACGCGATCCGGCAGACATATCCTTTCTCGATCAACCTGTCATACTCTGCCTTATCGTTCCGGGGGATCTTGATGATGTCCATAGGCTCCCAAACCTCATTCCTTACAAGAGACGATAAACCTTTTCAAATCGTACTGGAATAGAACCCGGACGATTTTCCTCCGGATATGAACCAGCCGGTTTCCAAGCAGAGATCCTGCCCGCCGGATCCAGGAGCTCGCGGTACCGGGTGCGGTAATGAGCGGTCGCCGCGATCCGTTCAGGCACTGCCGGATCGGATCCCGATGAGCGCATCCGGCCCGGGTACCATGCAGCAATGCAGCCGTGCGGAAATGGCTGCCCCTCAGTGCGGATACGGGTACCCGAGCAGGACCGGATCCGTCAGGCCGGCATCACTGCATGTGCGGATCCGGGCGCAGATCTCCGCAAGGCTGACCGGGACATATCCTGCCACTTCCGCGCTGACATTGATCCTCCGGTTCCGGAAGTCGATGAACGGGTAATGCCGGAGATCATTGTTGTGGTGGTGGCCGTGCACCACCCAGCCATCGAAATCCGATGGTGCATCCGCAGGATCGTGGACCAGGAAAAATTTCAGTCCTTCATATCCGATAAGGGCCGAAGGGAGGGTTCCGGGTTCCGGTGTATCATGGTTCCCGGTAATGAATACCGCACTCCCGCGCAGCTGCTCCCGGTATTCCGCACCCGGGCGGGCAGTACTCCCGTACCGCAGGTCGCCGAGATGGTAAATACGGGTGCCCGGGGATACAACTGAATTCCAGTTCGCGATCAGGACCCGGTCCATCTCGCCCGGATCCGAGAAGAGGAACGGGCGCGAGCAGTACCGGATGATGTTGGCATGCCCGAGGTGCAGATCCCCGATCAGGAATATGTCATCAGGTTTTGCGGGACGGGGATGCGGGTTTTCGAATCCCGCGCTGATCCGGAAGTTCCGGAGCGTCTTCTGCCAGCCCGGCGTATCCTGCCGGTGGTCATCACCGATCCAGCATTTTTCCTGCAGATCGTATTCTGCAAGAATGTCTTTTTTGTGCATGACGGTTATCCGGAGGCCGGTCTCATCGAGGAGGATGGGATGGACCGGGCCGGTCTTTTCCCGTCCCGTGGTTCCCCGGATGCCGTGGAGAACCCGCGCGATGAACCCGGCTGGCTGCCCGGGTACTGGTGCGGAAGGTTTAAGGGATGCCAGGGACCGGAAAACCGTTGCTGCTTTTTCCTTGTCGAGATGGTTGGCTATCGTGACATGGTACCATTTCTGATCCGGCGTACCATCCCAGGCATTCTGGCTGAAGGTGACGGGTGTCAATGCCCCGGCAAGCTCGGCAACCAGCTCTTTGAGTCTTGCGGAAGGCCGGACCGAGAACGCGAGAACGCTGCCATGCATTCCTTCGCGTTTCTCGAACCGGTCAATCAGGAACGGGACCGGATCATAGTGCGCGGCAATCCTGCCGATTGTATCGAGAACCTGCTGCTCCGAGGTCTCGTCACCCAGTTCCAGCGGTCCGAAGAGCGTGACGTGCGGGTGCTCTTCCATAAAGTATTCGATGCCGGATGAAGCGGCAATGGCGGTGACTACCTGTTTCACCTTCCACTTGGTCCTGCCGAGCCGGATCTCGATAAGGTACACGTCGTCTGCGGGAATCATGGGACCAACCGGAACAGTAATTCACTGTTGGCAGTCTTCAGGGTTAAGGGTAATCCGCAGGTACTGCACCGGAAAAGAGGAGCATCTACGAAGATTTTTTGGAGCGTGCAAGGCCAAAGAGCATGGCAATGCCGACAAGGATGGTTGCCACGCCGCCGATACCGAGGACGATGCTGATACCGGGTGCGAGTGCCGATGAAAACAGGATACCTGCCGCTATGAGGAGTGCGCCTATCAGGATGATTATAACCGGTCTCATCACGGGCTCTGCGATACTGATTCCTCCCAACCGATATGGTTAGGTAATCGCCGGGATATTTACAGGTTATCATTAGTGTTCCGGAGAAACCTGGACGTTACCACAATCCATATCCTCATGACCCTGCGCTGCACATATTTTTGCAGGTATGATTCTTCCCCCAACTCGTGTGTCCACGCTTCTTTTTGACATGGACAACACCCTCTTCGATCTCGTTGAAGCACAGGTGGCATCCTGCCACAAGGTTGCCCGTTTTCTCGGGCGGGACGATGGCGATGATCTCTTCTCGTACTTTCTCAAGCCGGTGCACGGGTTCGAGTCGCATGGGAATATCCGGCAGTACCTGGAGGAGCGTGGCCTGCCGGTCGATGGCCGGTTCAACCAGGCCTGCCGGATTTACGAGATGGAGAAACTCCGGCACATCACTCCCTATCCCGGTGTTGCAGAGACCCTGGACCAGCTCACCACGGATGGATTTCCCCTCTGCATTGTCACCGATGCCCATTCCCGGGATGCAACGATCCGGCTTGAGAAGACCGGCCTGCTGCCCTACTTTACCGGCCTGGTCTCGTATGACCTGGTGAACGTGAAGAAACCTTCCCCGGAGCCGTTCCTTGCAGCGCTTGATATGATGAAGGCAACTCCCGCGGATGCAATCCTTATCGGGGACAGCATCAGGCGGGATATCGAGCCGGGCAAAAAGCTGGGTATCCGGACGGTCTATGCCCGGTACGGGGACCGGTTTGCTGATGGCCGGGTGGATCCCGGAGCGGATTATGTCATCCGGGGTATTGCGGAACTTCCCGGGATACTTGACCGGATCAATGGCACCTGAAGCAGGGATCGGCCCGGTGAACCTGTAAATTATGCCCGGCAGCGGGCGCGATGAACCGAATCGTCCGGAAAAAAAGGCAATTCTGGTTTTTTTCCCGGTTCCTGACAATAAAATTAAAAAATGGTTCGGGTATAATAAGAGCTATGTATGTTCCGAAAGAGATCTTTTTCACCAAAGGTGTGGGTGTCCATAAAGATCGTCTTGCCTCTTTTGAGCTTGCATTGCGGAAAGCGGGCATCGAGAAATGCAATCTTGTTTATGTCTCGAGCATCTTTCCCCCGGAATGCAAGCAGATCACACGTTCAGCCGGGCTCCGGAAACTCAAACCCGGTGCAATAACCTTCTGTGTCATGGCACGGAACGATACCAACGAGCCGAACCGTCTCGTCTCATCGGCAATCGGGCTTGCTCTCCCCAGCGACAAGGAAGAGTACGGGTACCTTTCGGAACACCATGCGTACGGTGAGACCGAGAAAAAGACCGGTGAATATGCGGAGGATCTCGCAGCAACCATGCTTGCGACAACGCTCGGTATCGAGTTCGATGTGAATGCCGCATGGTCGGAGCGGGAACAGACCTACAAGGCGAGCGGCAAGATCATCAAGACCAAAAACACCTGCCAGTCTGCGGAAGGGGACAAGAACGGTCTCTGGACAACGACGATTGCAGTGGCCGTGTTCCTGTAACTGTTTATTCATAAAACCATTTTTCCCGGGTATTCGTTATCGTTTTTCCCAAATCCTGCGGACATTCTGATGTTTGGGAGATTATGCGGTGATATGATCGATGGGCACAGATACTTCTGTCTTCCTTAGAAATGAGCAGCTATCGGATCAGGGCTGAGGCCATGGTGGGGGAATGCCCGGGTAAAAAAATAATGATGGGGGGTATACCGGATACCCCCCCTCATCCCGGGACCTGGCCGGGTCACGTCTATATGGAAAATTTCAGGGATAATACTCTGAATTTTCCCCGTATCCGGCAACACAATTTCCCGCAGAAGGCGATAGCATGAGGGGGGTCTCCTGTATACCCCCCTGCCCCATGGGTGGGGGGTATGCACGAATTTAAAAAATAATGGTGGGGGGGTATCAGGTATACCCTCCTCCTCAACAATGGGATGTACGCAACATTGCACGCGTTTTTCATTACTACCCGGGGCAGGGTTCCGGCGGAGTGGCTGGTATTGTGGCCTACTCAAAACTGATCCGGGGGGGTATGATCCGGCCATATGGGGGGAGGGGTCTCGCGGATACCCCCCCACCCCCATGCAGGGGGGGTATGATCGGTTTGAAACACAACAGGGTGGGGGGGTATGCCGACCCCCCTGTGCATTGGACTGATACAAATTCACAGCACGGTGTGCCTGGTGCTTCCCGGCTTCTCAAACTATAAATTCATGGGTTCCTGGCCCGGGCCATCGCCAGGATCTTTTCAGCCAGTCGCTGAACCGCAACCCGTGCCGGTGAATCCTCCGGGATCAGCGAGACCGGTGTAGCCGCAAGATCCGCCCTCTCTACGGCAGGATCCTCCGGAATAATGGCAATCGGAGACTCCTCCCCGATATCGACCGGTGCAGCCCCGGACTTGTACTGGTTGAAGACCACATGGATCTTCTCCTTTTCCAGGCCGAGCTGCGTTGCGATCTCGCGGATGCGTGCAATCGTCCGGAGGCCCCGGGCCCCGGGATCGCTGACAATCAGGAGCAGGTCGGGTTTCCCGATCGTGCCCCGGCTGATATGTTCCATGCCGGCCTCAGTGTCGATGACGATGAACCGGTAGTCGCGCTCCAGCTGGACCATACATTCCGAGAGGAGATCATTGGCAAAACAGTAGCAGCCGCTTCCCTCCGGCCGGCCCATGGCCACAAGGTCGAATCCTGCCGCTTCCACAAGCGCCTGCCGGAACCGGAACCGGACGTAATCGTGCCGGTTCATGCCGGGCGGGATATTCCGGGAGAATGCCTCCTCCCGCATGCTGCCAAGCGTCTCGTGCACCGTGACGCCCAGCGCCTCGTGAAAGTTTGCGTTCGGGTCGGCGTCAACAGCAAGGACCGGGGCTTCGCCAAGGGCGATGAACGAGCGTACCAGGAGCGAGCTGACCGTGGTCTTGCCGGTCCCTCCCTTTCCGGAGAGGGCGATGGTAAAGGGTTTTGGTGGCAT
The DNA here is from genome assembly GCA_041663625.1 of Methanoregula sp. Taxonomy (GTDB): domain Archaea; phylum Halobacteriota; class Methanomicrobia; order Methanomicrobiales; family Methanospirillaceae; genus Methanoregula. The sequence goes on along the minus strand of JBAYMI010000021.1, from coordinate 152 downwards.
AGTGTTCTCTTTCGTACAATCAAATCAGTGAACCGTCTTTGCGTTCCCGTCACGTATCCTTCGTGAGATCTCCGCAGCCGCACCCATGATCGCAAGCGAGCCGTCACGGTCGGCAAACCGGATCCCGCAGCTGGGGGTGATGAGCGATTGGG
>JBAYMI010000020.1:0-13872 GCA_041663625.1 Methanoregula sp. | reverse complement strand
TGGGGGGATTCGAACCCCCGACATCCGGGTTAGAAGCCCGGCGCTATGTCCAGGCTAAGCCACAGGCCCACGGCTGTGTGCCTTTAACGTTCGCGCTTTGGGATAATTAATCTGTTTCCGGTATGGCCCGGACAAACAGGGTGGGAGATCAGAATCCGGTCGCAAATACCCTCAGGTGCACGTTGTGGCCGGGCCCGGGAAATGAAAACAGAGACCTGGATTGGTGTGCACATATTCCCTGCATCATGCCAGGACAAACTGGCAATGTTTATTAAACTAGACGTTGATGAAAATATTATATGAAATATCCCATATTAATCCGCTGCCTGGCGGCGGTGCTCCTGCTTCTCATCATCGCAATTCCTTTTGCTGCTGCAACAACCATCACATCAATCAGTCCGAAAATGGGTTACAAGGGTGATTCTACCACGGTTACCATTACTGGGACGGACATCAACGCGAGCCTCGATGAGGTTCTACTTAGGATGGATGACGAGAACGATATCCTTGCTTCTATCGCATCCCATGACACGACCACGATTGTATGCACGTTTACCCTCTCATCCTCCAAACAGGTGGGTGTGTGGAATCTCGTTCTTGTCAATGACGACGATTCGGAAGTGAAGAAGAGCAATGCGTTTACCATAAGGCCTCAGATCGACATAACCTCTATTTCACCTACGTATGCACGGACCAATAACGACAGTGTCAAGGTCACCGTTTTGGGTACCGGTCTTGATGAGATCACCAGCCTGTATCTCTATAATGACGAATACAGCAATATTACGGCCACAAGTGTCTACGCTGCCTCATCTACCAAAGTCACCGGGACCTTCAACCTGGACAGCAAGACTGAAGATACCTACGATGTTTGCGTCATGGACTCGTTCAACACCCGGAAATGCGATCTCTCCTTTGAGATCACCACCGATGCTGTCGGCAGTATCGAAGTCGCGTCTTCTCCCAAGGGTGCAACGCTTTACGTGGACACTGAAAACAAGGGAACAACACCCATTACCGTGGACGACTTGGACGTGGGAACCCACAAGCTCATTCTCAAGAAATCCGGGTATTCGGATTGGACGAGAAGCGTAAAAGTTACGAACGCGGGTATCACCACCGTGGATGCTGATCTCGAGGCGATAACAACCGCACCAACGGTCTCCACCCCCGTCCCGACAACCGCACCAACCACGGTAAAGACAACACGGAAGTCCACGATCGCGACTCCCACCCCCTGGCCCAGCGACACACCGACCCCCGCATCCCCGGTGGGAACACTGGTGATTGTCGGTGCCATCGGACTGGCCCTGATCGCGGTCCGGAAATACTAATCATCTCCTTTTTTATCAGGCGCTGTTCTCCTGACTCCGTCGTGTAACGGTTAGTGCAACCACTCCGGGCAATATAATGCACCCGGGCGTTAAAATAATCCCTTTCTCCACGAACTGAATTTATCCCCTGATGGCTCTTGTTGACTGTCGTATATACCATCATTGGGAGCAAAATATGAACCATTCTTTCGTAATGCGGTTTTCCCTGGCGATCGCCCTGTTGCTTGTCATGGCAATCCCTGCCAGTGCAGAGTCATCGACCATCTCATCCATCAGCCCGTCCGTGGCATACCTTGGTACAACGACCACCGTCACCGTCACCGGGACGGATTTCAACACGAGTTCCGTAAAAGTCAAACTCATACGGGATGACGAGTCCAACATCACGGCAACCGTCTCGTCCCTGAGCAGCACCACGATTGTCTGTAAGTTCTCGATCTCATCCTCAAAGGAGACCGGCAGCTGGGACTTTGTTGTTGTAAACGAGGACGATTCTGAAGTCGTGAAGGTTGACGGGTTCAGCCTGAGAAATGCCATCACCCTCACCTCCATCTCGCCCGTAGTGGGCCAGACAGACAATGAGAGTGTTGAGTTCACCCTCACCGGTACCGGGCTATCCGATGCCGAGTCCGTGTACCTCTATAATTCGGACTACGACAACGTGACTGCAACTATCGATGACGTTGATTCCACCGAAGTGACCGGGGAGTTCAACCTGGATGATATTGACGAAGATACCTACAAGGTCTGTGTCCTGGACTCCGCGGGAACCCGGAAATGCGGGCTGTCGTTTGAGGTTACCACCGACCAGCTCGGCATTATCGACATATCCTCGTCGCCATCCAGCGCAGCAGTGTATGTTGATGGCACATACTATGGGACAAGCCCCTGTACGGTGGAGGATCTCACCGAGGGATCCCACAAGGTCTTAATCGAGAAGACCGGCTATTCGGACTGGGGAAAATTCGTCAAGGTCACCTCGGGAGGGACGACCACCGTTGATGCCGATCTTGAGGCGATAACATCCGCACCGACCACGGTGCCGACCACGGCTCCAACTGCCATACCCACCACCGAAAAGCCGCTTCAGAATTCCGGCACCGTAAAGCAGCAGATAACCGCGTGGCCAAGTTCCACAACCGTTCCCGAGACTACGACCCAGGCGTCACCCCTTGAAGGCGCATTTGTCGTCGCGGCAATCGGCATCGGGATCCTGGCGCTCCACCGGAAATACTAACCTCTTTTTTTTGGGACGGCCGCGCCCGATCCGGCAGAGACGATCCGGTAGTGCCTGTTCGTTCCTGCCCCTGTCCGGCAGAGCACTACGATCCCGTTGAATATGAACCACGCCCGGTGTATCCCGGATGATATTTTTGGATATCTGCCTGCATGATGACACACCATTCATGTGAATTTCGCGACGCTCCTTTGTCCATCCATGGCAACCGGATCGGTGAATGCCATGCCCGGCAGCGACAATCATTATCCTTATTTTTGATTATTTTCACTTGCAGGATGTACACAAAATATAACCAGCGCCCCTCCATCTCCCTCCGCTCAATACACGGGATGGAAGAAGTATCATGAAACAATTTTACTATCATATCTGCCTTTTTATGACCCTTGCCCTGGTGCTTCCGGCACTGGTATCTGCGGAGGGGAACATCTCGGTGACCTCATCACCGGTGGGAGCGGAGATCTACCTGGATGACTCGACAACCGGCCTGTATGCGCCCGGGGTAATCGAGAGCGTAACAGCAGGGACGCACACCGTCAAACTGATCTTATCCGGGTATGAGAGCAGTTCGAACACCGCCTACGTCACCGACAACCAGACATCGGCTGTTGACGCGACACTCACGAACCTGACCTGCGAGGTGTACTTCTCTTCGTATCCGGCCGGGGCAACGGTCTATGTTGACGGGACAAAGAGAGGGTACACGAACGATTCCTTCACCCTCGGGTATGGGTCGCGTGCGATCGTGTACGCCCTGGACGATTACGAGAACTGGTCCGGGACCCTGCTTGTCGACAGCACATCGGAGTCCGTGACCGCCGAACTGGAGTCAACCGTGGTCAACGGCAGTATTTACTTCACCTCCTCGCCGTCCAATGCCGAGGTGTACCTGTTCGAGGAATATTACGGTACAACCCCTCTTACGGTGGAAGATCTTGCCGAAGGTTCGTACGATATTATCATTTACAAGTCCGGGTACGAGAACTGGACCGATGTCGTCTATGTGACGGCAGGTGAAGAGTACGATGAGGATGCGAATCTCGATGCAACCGGGACTGCGGCAACAACGGTCGCGACAACGGCAACGACTGTCAGGACCGCGACACCTGTACAGACCATTGCCACGGTTGCGGCCTCAAAGACGTATGACCTGGCCGCGGCAACGGTCACTTCGACAAAGACCGTGCCTACGCCATGGCCGACAGATACCGCTGCGGCGGCATCCCCCCTGGATCCGCTCCTGATCATCGGTGCGGTGGGACTGGGCCTCGCTGCGATCAAGCGGCACTGAACCGGATAACAATAAAAAAAGAGATTCAAATTTTGACCGTATGACGTTCATCCCGCATGGGGGCACGATGACTTGAGCACTTCGACTTCGGTTGGCTTCATCAGGCCCTCGTGGAATACTTTCTTGATCACGGACGAGGAGCAGTACTTCACCTGCACCCGCGCGGACATCCGTTCCCGCTCCTCGTATACCATGCCCCCGTGAGAGAACTCCACCACGCGTTTCATGGAAATACTGGTTGCCAGGAGGAACACGCAGATTCCTGCATCGCCCGGGGAGAGATCCTCGACATCGATCGAGGTCATGAAGATGTGCCTGTCCTCCCCCGGTTCAACGGTTGCGATGGTCACGATGTTATGCGTGCTCTGCAATTCGATCGTCCTCGGCCTTCCGGCTTTGAGGTCCTTGATGATATCGGGCGATATGCTGGTTAGTGCGGCGCATTTCATATCAGGTCACCCGTACATTGGCAGATCTTTCTTGGGACTCGTGTCCGCGGACTGCTGCACTTCCTCGGCCAGTTTTCCCATGGTTTGTTCGATCTCCACGGCCTGTTCGATCAGCGGCTGGACGTCAAGGGCAAGGTTGTACATCTTGTTGAGCACGTCGATCGTGGCAGCGGATGCCCGCGGGTCGGGTGCATTGATGGTCTCCCCCAGCAGCCCTAATGCAGGGATATTCCTTGCCTTGCATTCCGTGAGGATGCTGGATGCGATCCCCGAGATGCTGCCGATCGGGAGAACGAGCGTGTGGTCCTGGATCCGATGGAGCGCGTCCTCCGTTGTGGCCACGCCAAAGACCCGTTTCTCCGGTTCATTGGTGACGATACCGGCAATGGTCAGGACCTCTTTTGGCTTGAAGGGTTCAAGCCATTCCATCAGGGCGCTAGCGATCTCGTAACAGATCGGGGGGGCGATCGGGATATCGGCAACGATGGCGGTGATGGTGTTATCGCCGATATTCTTGGAGTACACGCGGACGGGATCGTTGATGAGCCCCTTGTTCATCATCGCCAGCGGCGGGAAATAGCGCGAGTTCATGGAACCGATCTGCTCGAAGTTGAGCTGGTCGACCATGTACTGGAGGGCGATGGTGCCTACAAGCCCGCTGCCCGGGAATCCCAGGAGAACCGCCCCGTTCTCCGGGAGGGGGCGGGATATGATATTGAGATCCCTCTTCTGGTTGATCTCCGCGAGATCTTCGTGGACCGAACCCAGTTTGGTAAGGATCTTTGTACAACACTCAGGAGTCTCTTCCGTCATTAGATTAACATACACAAAAGTACTAAAAAAGTGTATGCAAGAGTATCCCATAAAACGCGGGCTGACAAAAGACCTTGAATCACTGGCTGCCGCAGAGCTGAAAACCTGTTTCGGTGTTGAACCGCAGAAGACCGAAAAGGGTTTCCGGATTACATTCGGTGCGCTAAAGCGGCTGGATGTATTCATCGGGGCCGGCGGGAAGAGCGTCATCATCGATACCGAATCGGACATCAGTGCCAGCGATGAGGTCATCATCGACACCAACAAGCGGTTCCGGAAATTCCTCGATGCGGTGACCGGGTTCTCGACAAAGGAACGCGTCAAGCGGGCCAAGAGCGTTGGTGGAGAATAAGTGAATATCTGGCCCCTGACCCCCAGGGGGGTCATGGGGTTGGCACCCAGCATTCCGGACGCGTTGAAGTGACGCCCCCTCAACTCCGGGGAACCGTACACGGTGATTTGGCAAAATTGCCGGGTTCCCCATGCGGATGGGGTGAGAGCGGGAATGTCCCGCCGTTTCCCCTCCGAAGTTCTCATTTTTCATGCAGTCCGGAGACTGATCGTGCAGCACTGCCCGTTCTCGGGAAATACCCATTTCAGCTGGATTAGAAGCGCTGATCAACCCGATGAGAAAAAGTGTTCTGGTTAACCCGTTGAACCCTACCTGGCGCTCCCGGGGGATCAGGCCCCCGCCGCGTGGATGTCCCCCGGTTGTGATACCTCCGATCATCTGCGCGGATACCCGGGTGCGGGGGTTACTGCCGGTATCGTTTCACCAGGCAGATCGCACCGGCCACTGAGGTGAGGGCGATCCATGCACCGGCCGGCGATTGTTTTGTTGCGGCCGGTGTTGCCGTTGCGGTCTCCGCAGCGGTCACGGTGACAACCGGGATCGTTGTTGCAATCGTTGTCACGGTTGTTTTCGGCACCGGGTTGAGCGTTGCGGCCACAAAGATCGTGTCGGAACCGGCATCAGAACCGCTGGCGCCAATGAGGGAGAGCCCGTACAGGTAACGCTGGTCCGCGACCGCGATCCTTGAACCATCTCCGCTCACGGCAAGCGTCCGTGGCATGATGCGGCTGTCGAACGAGCGCTTGGTCAGGAGGTTGCCGTTGTGATCGAAGATGAAGAGCGTGCCGTCATTGGAGCCGGCGGCAACAACCGCCCCGTTACGGGAAGTGGCAACCGCGTTTGCCCACTGGCCGATCGAGTACGTCCAGTGGGTCTTGCCGTACCGGTCAAGGCCGCGGACTGCATTGTCCTGGCTTCCGACAATGATGAGCGAGCAGTCCGCGCTGCATGCCAGATCGTTGATGTCGTCCTTTGTCACTTCAGCCTGCCAGTTCAGCACCCCTTTCCGGGTGTGCGAGGAGACGCGGATGTCCCCGGCCGTTATGATGGTAGAGCCGTCATCCGATATCCGGATATAATTGTCGAGGCTTCCCGCACGACTGTCGGTCCAGATAGGCTCAAGGTCGGGCGCGAAGAAGCGTATCCCTGCATCCGTGGTGACAACAACAAGGTCCCCCGTGGGCGCGATGGCAACCTGTTTTGCCACATCGCTTTTGTTCCTGCCATAGAAGTCGCCGTTGGTTGCCCATGAGTTGTAATTGCCCTTGTCATCCGCGGATATCACAAAGGACCCGTTTTTCGATACGGCAACGGCCTTGATCTGCCCCTCCATGTTCCGCGACCAGACCTGCGAGCCGCTGGCGTTCATGAGCGTCACGGTACTGCCCGAACTCGAAACGATATACGTCCCATCAGCACTCATGGCTGCAATGAACCCTGACTGCCCGCCCCAGTGCGTATCGCCATTCCAGCTCCGGACCAGCAGCTGGCTGCCCCCGCTGTAGACCGTGGAGGCGTCCGGGGTTATCGTGATACCGGAGAAGGTGTTGTCCGCCAGAATCGGGGATTGTTTCCAGTCGATCCCGAGACTTGTTGCAGCCGCTGTGCCGGTGAGGCATGCGGCAAGGAGAAGGAACACTGCCAGATTGCGGGTCAGGGAGCAGGAGTGCATGGACTATCCATGAATCGTATCATGCACCGGGATATCATATTTGTGGAACCCCGGGGTTATAGCAATGAACTATTGAACGGGTGCGGGAGCTATAAGGTTCCGGGATTGTTTCTGCTTATCGTATTTATCGGACAGCGCCGGGTCAAAAAAAAGATTATTCACTGATTATTGACGGCTTGAATGGCACGGCGAGCCCCTCCCTCCACATCAGCAGATTCTTATGTTTTCCGCCGGATGGATGTCAGCAGGGCAGCGCCCGTTATCGCAAGCACCGCAAATATACTGCCAACTGCTATCATGAGAGGTACGCTGGCTGAAGCCTCATTCGTTGTTGCCGGCGCTCCAGGATCCGGAACTGGCGCCATCTGGCCTGAGGCCGGTGCAGCCGGAGTTTCTGCCGGAGTGTATGGTTTTGTAGCGACCAGCCCGAATGTCGAGAGACCGTGTGGCGAAGGAGCTGTAAACGTCAGGTACCCGTTGTTGCGGTCATACCCGGCAAACGATGTGACCAGGGATTCTGTCGTGCCATCATCGTCCATCCTTACGATCTGTATGGCATCGATCCCGCCGTTCCGGGTCACCCAGTCCCGGGGAGCGGTCATAGTAATGGTCGCCGGGCCGGCTGAGGTTGTACCCGTCTTCTGGATGATCATGACGTATGCCACGCGGCTGATCTCCAGCCCGGCGAGGTGAAATGCGGTGGTAAATGCATTCAGCGTCGACTGGTCTGCATTCTGTCGGATCACGGTGGTGATCCGGGCGTCCGGTGCCGGGCGGTCATTGATCAGGGTTGTCCACGATACGGTTACCCCCGGCATATCATTGAGATCTGCGGTAAGCGGAGTGCTCGTGAGAGTCCCCAATCCGTTCACCGGCGTTTCCGCTGATGCCTCCGGTGGTGCCAGCTGGCCGGATCTCTGGAGACCTGCAGAGGGACCGGAGCTGCCTGATCCGCCTCCCCCTCCGCTGCCACTACTCCCGGAGGCTGGTGGTGCCGGGGATTGCGAAGAACCTGCCAGAGCCTGGAGTCCGGTTATGTAATTCTTCGTAACGATTGTGGAGGAGCCTGCTTCGTTTGAAACGGTCAGGTTAACGGTATAGGTCCCGATGGCAAAGGTATGCGTCGGGTTCCGGTCAGTGGCACCAGTTCCGTCTCCGAAGTCCCAGATCCAGTCGGAGGGATCATTACCGGACTGGTCAGTGAATTGTACACCCAGGGGTGCGGGTCCCGCCGTTATATTGGCAGTGAACCGGGCAAGGGGAAAATGCATAACATTTCCGGTAATGGCCATGGTACCCGCGGTCTCGCCGGAAACAACGAGGGGAATAATAAGAAACGCGAGAATTCCCATTATGAGTACGCACTTCCGGGGTGTATCCGCCTTTATCCAATGGAATGCCGTTTTATTGTTCATAGTGTCAGTCTGATATCGAACAGAAGTGATTGCTAATTATAAAATCTACTAAAAATACTGTGTACCCGGTTGCAGATTTTGTAATGGCATGTTGCAGTTTTTGCCGATTGATGTATTTGTTTTTATAATATTTTTTATTTTACGGGAGCCATCTTATCATGCCGGGCAATGACTGGGGCATGTCTTTCGAAAGGAGAAGGATGAACAATGATGTGATGAAAATGAAGAACAAACTTCTAGTTTTATGTGGCATGCTCGTTTGCATGCTGCTGATTGCGCCGGGCGTTCTTGCTCTTGATTACGGAACAGCAGAAGTATCCGGGAATCCCGACTTAGCCCTCAGTCTTACCGTGACTGGTGCATCGTTCGCATTCGGGAGTACGATGGTTACCGGGGACAATGAAAATCTGACTGCAGATACGGTGAAGGTAACCGTTGCCAGCAATGCACCCTGGGCGGTTGGCGTCCATGATGCGGAAGTAAGGGCTACCCCAGCAGGCCATATGGCAGAATGGGATGGCCTTGCGTATGTGGGCGCAACCGGAAAAAAATTGACGAATGCGCTCCAGATTGGCAAAAAAACTGATGGCGGCACCTATGTCACGCTGACCGATACATCGCTGCCGCTATGGTCAGGCGTTGCCGGGACAGTTGACAACTATCCGTGGTTCAAACAAACTATTGATCCACTGGATACGCGTGTAGCGAACGGTCATAACTACAAGATCGTAACCACGTTTACTGCAACAGCAACCTGATTATCTCTTTTTTAATCGAACCTGATGGAATACCGTACCCTTCAACGTGACTGACGCAGGGGTCATGGAGTAAAATCTCTTTGCAAATATTGCCAAAACCCCGATGTCTTATATAAACCATTTTTCTATAGTATCCATCGGGTTGACAGAGTATGCATTCTATAAGCCGATTTTATCCGTTGTTAGTGATGGGGCTCATCATTATTCTGATATGTCCGGGTTCGGTATCCGCCATCAATGTTATGGGAGCAAAGTATATGGAAACGGTAAATCCCGGGGATACCGTGACCCATATGATTACCGTCAGCACCAAATCAACGGATCCCTCCATGGATATCGTTATCGACGCATGGGGTTTTGGACAGACACCCGCTAAAAGTTATTCCTCGCTGTCTGCGGCAGATGATACCAGTCCGTACTCTGCCCGGAAATTTATCACCCTTGATACCACGTCTTTCCACCTTAACCCCGGGGAATCAAAAAAGATCAAGGCAACGATCGTTATACCCGGTGATGTCGGGGATGGCGGGCGGTATGCCATTATCTCACTCCACAATGCACCATCCCTGGATGGGACCACAGCTTACGTAACGGCAATATCCGTTCCGGTCATGATAACCATTGCCAAATCCAGTCTCATTGAGGCAGGTTCAATAACCGATATCAAAGTCGGGGAAATAGTCACCGGACAACCACTCCGGATTACCACCTCGTTAAAAAATACCGGGAACGTCCATTATTACCAGACCAGAAATACCGTGACCGTATCGGATAGCGGGGGAAACGTAATCGGCACTGCCGGCACGGAACCTTCGGTCTATGCCATTATCCCGGCTTATACGGTGGACTATGATGTCACTCTCGATCAATCGTTGTCTCCCGGCACCTATACGGTGAAATCGGAAGTGAGCCTTGAGGACGGGACACTCCTTGACTCGAAGACCTCTGCGTTTGAAGTGAAAAACAGCTACGTTGCCCCTCCGCCGGACACCAACGTCACCCTTACGCCCAAGGAATCCTCGGTCCTGGCATCGTCAGACGGGAGGATATCCATCAGTTTCCCGGCCGGGGCGGTAATCAATGACATCACGGTTACGTTAAAACCGTTCTCACGGGACCAGCTACCCACCATCCTGACGGATGCAAAAGCAGGCGGTACGTGTTTCCAGGTCGATGGTTTGTCAGGAATCCTTTCGAAGGATGCGACAATTTCGGTTAAGTATTCTGATGATGACCTGGCTGTCGCCGGCGGCGATGCATCGAACCTTGTCCTCGCGCGGTACGACCAGTCTGACAGCAAATGGACCCAGCTCACCACGAACGTGAACAAGGATACCTCGACCCTTTCTGCAACCACGAACCGGTTCAGTACCTGGGCCGTCATGACCACGACTTCGCAGCGTTCACCCTCCCAGGGGCACCAGGGGGGAATCCTTGAGTATATCCAGTCCTTCCTTCACTGGGGCTGATGTCTGCCCTCGTGAGGATTTGAATGAAAAAGTAAACCCTTTTTTCTTTGATCTCGGGAGAACTCCTGCAAATGTTAATGGTCCCGTGTTCATTTACCCTCCGCTCCGTCTCCTCTATGGGACAATGCCTGAAAAGGTACGACAAAATATACAAAAAACCCGTCTGCCGGTTTTATCCCGTTGCTCGTGAAGAACCAAAAAAGAGAGAGGAGATCAAAGACTGCCCACGGTGAGGGTTACCACGATGTGGTATACATTGCCCCCGGAAAGGCTCTGATCGGTACTCCTGACCTCCTGCTGGATACCAAGAGTATAGGGCATGCCGGACACTTCAGCCATACCGGATTGTATCTGAACGGCAGAAATGCTCGTTGTCGGTAAGTTCACATACAGATTATCTGATTTTTGTCGTACCTTAAAGGGCTCGATGAGATGAGTGACGGCATTAGCGTCCGTCATATAACCCGTGGCGTCTGCATCATAGGCCGTCACTTCCCATCCCGTTGTACTATTCACATAGAATTCAATATCGGTATTCGTCGTGGTCTCACCGGAAATGAGGGGTAATGAAACAGGTACGTTTACCAAAGTGATTTCAAATGAATCCTGAGTCACCACCGCATCGGTAACGGTCTTTGTATCCGTTGCCAGGTTTCCATCAGTAACGGTCAGGCTGACCGCGTAAGTACCCCCGGAAGTGTAGGTATGCACCGGGCTCTGAACGTTTGCATCCGTGCTGTTGCCGTCACCGAAATCCCATGCCCAGCTGACCTGACCCACTGGCGTTGAATTATCAGTAAAGATAACCGTAAGTGGTGCCGCGCCACTTGCCGGAGTGAACGTGAAATCTGCTATGGGAGCTGCGTTCACGGTAACGGTACCGAGCTTTGTTGCAGTTGCCCCATAACTATCCGTAACGGTCAGGTTTACCGTATTCACTCCTTCTGCAGAGTACGTGTTCACCGGGCTCTGGGTGGTATTGTCAATAGTACCATCGTTTTCGAAGTCCCAGGCCCAGGTTATTGTTGCTGATGGATCATGGCTGGACAGATCGGTGAAGATCACGTTGAGTGGGATCGTTCCGCTTGCCGGTGTGAGCGTGAAATCTGCAACCGGGGCCACTCGCGGCACGGGAACAGTCACCGTACTCCCGCCAAGGGTAACTGCGGTTTGCGCCAATGCTCTTCCATTCAATGTTGCACCGGCACCCAGGATAATTGCTGACGTGTCCAGAATATTTCCACAGAAAACAGAATTTGCACCAAGTCCCGTGTCGCCACCAGTGACCGCCCAGAAGATGTTATCTGCCTGTGCCCCGTTCATGAGGATAATTTTATTACTATCCCCGATAGTGAGAGCACCCGTTGTCCTGAATATCCAGACTGCATTTGCATCGCCCTGGGCGTCCAGGGTGAGATCTGTGGGGATAGTCACTGCAGAAGTCCAGGTGTAGACGCCCGGTGTGAAGTTTTGATTGGTGAGAGATCCACCCCCGACATTCACGAAGCCGTCACCACTTGAAGTTCTTCCGGTGGCATCACTGTACGCTGCTTCCATGTCGGTTACCGCTGTTGCGATAGTAGCGGGAGTGGGATCTGCATATTTAATTGTGTATACGTTTCCGGTTACGAGGGATGATGTCTTGTATACATCCGTATCTACCCCCTGTAGGGCGAATCCGGTTATTCCCCCATCCGCAGCATCCAGGCTGCTTCCCATATCTCCGGTTATCAGTGTGCCTGGTGTTGCATCTGCTGTGATTCCGGTTTTCGAGAGAATCGCAAAGTTGTCGGCCGCTGCAAGATTCACGGTTTCAGTGCCCCTCACGCCGGGAATTATTACAGCAGTCACCAGGCAGATCAACGCTACGGTAAGAACAAGGGAGAAACGTATTCCTGCATTTTTTTCCAAGCGGTTCATAGTACACTCATTACTGATCACACACCATGACGGTTCGGAGAATATACCTACCCGGCTGTTGCAGTTATTGGAGCATGTATTGCAACATCGGGACTGTCCCGTCAGGAACACAATGTCCGGAAAAAGGGGAGAATAATTGCTAGATAATGATCGCCGGCCCGAAATAGCCGGAATGCCATTCGTTTTGCAGACTCCGGATAAATCAACCTGCTCCTGTGACACCGGGGGCATAATGCATATTCCGAAATAACCCTGTGAATTTTTCAGTAGCCTGACACGAGAGTATCGTTGAAAGGTTATCCTGTGCATGGCAGGAAGAAGGCAAACCTGCCTTGTGCAGGATGAGGAAAAAAGAAAAAGAAAAATTATTCGATAATAATTGCCGGCTTGAACGGCAGTGCAGTCAGTGCCTTGACCAGGCCGCTTGCTTCTGCCTCGACAATGTGGACCGGCACCCCGAACTCCTGTTCGAGGAATGCCTTCGCGGAGTCGAAGACTGCCTGCTCGCTGATAGGCTCGCGTGCGAGCGGCTCGACAACGTACGGGGGCAGGCGGTGGATGAGGGTCGTGCACTGCCTGGCTGCATCGGGTGCCTCCTTGCCGCGTTTCCGCATGTTCTCGTTCTTCATGATCTCCTTGATCGCGTTGTTCCTGTCGCTCGCTGTTGCGATCATGCGGAAGACCTCGTGCTTCCATTCGGGAGCAAGGGCGATCGTGATGGACTTGGGCGTGATCTGGATCAGTTTCCGGATCGACTCGATGTCCTCGACCGTCCGGGCAAGGAGTTCTTCGGCCAGCTCGATCTTCTCGTTGACCAGCTTCTTGTCCGCAACCGGCCACGGGGCGAACGAGATGAGTCCTTCTCCTGCCATCTCTTTCCAGAGGTGTTCGCCCGTGAACGGGATGAACGGGGCAAGGAGCCGGGTCCAGACCGAGCAGAGGGTGTGGAGATCCCTGCTGCCATCGCAATCCTTCGGCATGCGCCGGCGGTACCACTTCAGGTCGGTCTCGATCCCGAAGTATGCCTCCTGCAGGGCCTGCCGGGTCTGGAAGTTGTCCAGCGCCTCGGTGGTCCGGGTAATGTGCTCCTGGAGCCGGCTCATCAGCCAGCGGTCGATGTCGTGCGGCTCGCCGCCCGCGTCCTTTATCTCCATCACGGTGT
>JBAYMI010000019.1:0-14029 GCA_041663625.1 Methanoregula sp. | reverse complement strand
CCCTCTGACGGAAAAACCGGCCTTCATATTCGCGTTCTGCCAGCCTTTTTTGGGTCTGGATGAGTGAACCTGAAGGTGGAAACCCGGCACGATTCAATCGCTGATAAGAGCCATTATACGAGGGGGAAAACAGGCGTATTTTGACAAACCGGACTGGAAATACGTTTATTTTCCACAGGAAATGAAAAGGACGGGTTTCCAGGCCTTTCGAATACACCCCCTTACAGGAAAGTGGAAAATGGGTCCCGAAACGGGCTTATTTTCTTCTGATGATCCTACGACCCGGATCCTGACCTCTGTCACGGGCAACAGGACCGGTCAGTATCCCTTTTTTCGTCATGCCGGTGTATGCGGATCCATCCGGTTCCCACGGCAGATGCCATCATGGATAACCCCCGGTATTTTTCACGCCAGCGGGTCCCGCAGTTCACACGGTCATCAATACATCTCTTCAACATGTCAGCCAGCATGTATACAGTATACGTAGTTGGTTGAATGAGTGGTTTTCACAGAAAAGATGATACAGGCGCAGCAGATCCGAATGCAGTGAATCCCGACGGCACGCCCGTCTGCCGCGTACGGTTGCCCAAGAAATGGAACAAGGAACAGTTCGCCATTGCCGAATCCATGCTCGGGGCAAATCACATCCGCGTCCAGTGCATTGACGGGGTCATCCGCATGGGCCGGATCAAGGGAAAGATGAAGAAGCGCCAGTGGATCCGGGAAGGCGATACCGTCCTTGTCGTTCCCTGGAGTTTCCAGGATGAAAAATGTGATATTATTTACCGGTACCTCAAGCCGCAGACCGACTGGCTGAGGAGAAACCAGTACATCTAACTGGACCCTTTTTTACCACAACTTATATTCGCACGGACATCCCCTGTCCCTTTATCCAGGGCAGGACCCCTGGGCAACAAAAAGAAAGGAGGTAGACAGAATGGTACGACGTTTTCACAGATCTATCTATGATGAAATCGATGAACTCAGGGCATCCATGGACTACCTGTACCAGCTTGCTCTCGAACCTGCTGGCAACCCGTTGTTGCCAGGCGATGATGTCCCGGGGATCGTATGCCAGTACCTGCACTCCCTGAATGCGGAAGTTGCCGAATATGATGATGAAGTGACGGTGACGGTTGACACGGTTGCGGGAACCGAGGATACAAAAATCTCGGTTGACCTTATCGATACAACATCCCTGCTGATCACCTGCGCCCGTGAGGATGAACGGACCCTGGATGATGAGGGGAATTTCCTGCGCGAAGAGCGATCGGTTTCCCTGAGCCAGCGCGTCCGGCTCCCCTCCCCGGTCGCGGATGCCGGGGCACGGATGAGCATGAGACACGGCGTGCTCGATATCCACCTGAAAAAAGTCCCGTCGTTAGCGGCAGGCACTCCCTGAACAATTCTTTTTTGTGCGCACGCTTCAATGCGTGAACCTCCGGGACAGATTATCTGCGACAATGACGTCTCCGCATTCTGGGTCCTTAATAGTGCTCGTCAGGCTCAGTGTCAGGCTCAGTACTTCTCTCATTATTCCTCCATGAATCCTGGTAGTGTACACTACCTGCCAAAAACCTGAGTGAATAGTTACACCATTATCAGTATAGCAATCGATCTCCGGCAAAAAAATTTCAACCACCCCCTCACCCCCTGCTCAATTTTTTTCAGGCAGGGTCTGGTTGATCGGAAAACCATCTCACGCCGGCAAATCAAAAATTTTGTAGCATGTACATACATATTGTCGGATAATTATCCGATTATCGCCTCATCAACTGACACCTCATGATCGCGATTGAACATTTTTCAGCAGAGTCTGCTTGAAAAAAAATGCTCTGGAGAATACCTTAATCCAAACAAATTGTATGAATCCAGTACCTCTCTGAAATTTCCTCTGTGAATAGTGGATAGCCAGCGACTCGTATCACATCACATCCACCTGAAACTTCGAAGAACCGTAACAAACGTAACGGATTTGAGTTTTTTAAAATCCCTTCACGGACGAAGAGCCGGATGAGATCAAACCGGAACAACTCTTCGTCAATCATTCCGGGATCACTTAGACCACGGGCCAGGAAAATCAAGTGAAGAGACATTCGGATATTCTTGGGCAGTGACGTTCAGCAGGTACCGGATCGCAACGTTTCTGGATGATATCTTAGTATTCGGATGGCTTTTTTGCCATATAGTGACCCTATCCGGCGCCCGCTGCCTGTTAGATCTTACGCGTTTCTTTAGTCCGGGTTCAGATTTAGTGAAGTACTGGGGCTGGAGTTGCTTTTTTGACCGGGTATACACGAACATGAACGATGATTCGTACCGGAAAACAGATACTCCCGATTTCTGATGGTGGGGGCTCCCCGCCCCAGGGCCTCTCCGTGGCACGGCGGGGCAATACAGTATTTTCACCTATGCTTATGGTCACCGATCCGCTGAGAGGGGCAATTATCCTTGATGAAACAGGTTTTAAACAGGGATATTTTTTATTTACACTTTTTAATTTTTGTACAATACATAACACTATCCCCCCGCGAACCAATCAGGTATAAAGAATGAAACCGGGAGCAGGACATGGGACACAGGCGGACGGATTCCACACAGAGATATGATTATGCCCGTCTCATCTGTGCCTACCTGCTCCGCAATAACCTTACCCGTGCTGACGTGACCGCACGGGACATTGCACAATTCCATCACCTGGCCGGGGGATCCTCCCGGTCCATCAGCGCCCTGCTGAATTTTCTCTATTCCAACGGCATCCGCAAGACCCGTTTCGGGTTTTATATCCTGGGGACCGCCCCGTTCAAAAAAAGCGATTACCCCCACCATTACACGATTGAGCTCATCGATCAGGCTCATGGACTGCTCTGATGCTTTCCGCCCTTCACCCCATGACAGAGAAAAAAACCAGCCGGCCACCACGTGCCTCAGTATTTTTCCGGATCACTGCAGGGTATGGGGGTGCACCATAACACGCACCTGGTGGCAATGGGCCCTGCAAAGAAATGATTCTGATCTCCTCGGGTACGATTTTGCCGAGGGGTGCCCGGCATGGGAAGCATGGTGGTTCCGGATCGCTGTTGCTGTAGTCTGCATCTTCCTTGTCTGGTTTTTCTTTTTTGCCTGACGGGAACTATCCCGGCATCCCGCCCGGGAAATTCCCACGGTTCTGGTCCCTGATCCCCCTTCATTGCCTGGTAAAACCTGAAGGCTGCCTGGCGGACAGTGCCAGCCCTCTTGCCGGCGTATCCTGATACCGGGGGAACGCCCTGATGCCCCCACTAAAAAATCCTTCCGTGCACGAATCCGGAAAAACATAAATATTCTGGTTCTCTACTAATGCCCATGCGGGAGCAGAAAAGCAGCATACGGCAGATCCTGCGGGAACGCAAGGATGCCATGACACCGGAAGACCGGCTGAAGAAGAGCGGACTCATCTGCGGCCACCTCATGACCCTCATTGGGGATCGTGAGACCGTGATGGCCTATACCTCCAAGCAACTGGAGGTCAACACGGTGCCGATCATCACCGCCCTGCTCGAACGCAAAAACCCGGTTATTGTCCCGATTATCGTTAAGGAGGACGTGAGCCTCCGGCTCTCGTACCTGCGGGATCTCTCCGCTCTGGTCCCGAGCACGTTCGGGGTCCCCGAGCCTATCGGGAGCGAGATTCCTGCCACGGGCGAGGATGTGGACACGATCATCCTCCCGATGCTCGGGTTTGACCGGACCGGCGGAAGGATCGGGTACGGAGCCGGGTATTATGACCGGTTCCTGGAAAAATACCCCGGCCTTCGCAAGATCGGCATCGCGTTTGCCTGCCAGGAGTATGACTCCCTTCCCCTGGACGAGACCGATGTCCGGATGGATCATATTGTCACTGAGGATGGGATCGTATATCCCTGAGGAGTTGAGGGCATTATGGAGATCAACGGTACCGTGATCCTTGATACGTTTGCCGAGGCTTTCCCGGTCTGGATTTCGCGGGTCGTCATTACGGCAGCCACGAAGGAATGGGCGTATACCGCAGCTGCGACAGCAACCGGTTTTGCCACATCCAAGATAGCCTGTCCCTGCGAGGCGGGAATCGAATGCGAAGTTCCCCCGGGCGAGACACCGGACGGGAGGCCGGGCGTCTCGATCCTGATCTGCGCAGAGAAGAAGAATATGAAAGCTAATGTCGGTGCACGGGTCTCCCAGTGCGTGCTCCCGGCACCGACCGCAAGCGCCTTTGACGGCCTGCCGGATGCAGCATCCCGGTTTGCGATCCGGATGCATTATTTCGGGGACCGGTATGAAGAGCGGTGCGTTGTCGGAGGGCGGAACTGCTGGAAGATCCCGGTGATGGAAGGCACATATCTTGGCGAGGAGCGCTATGGCACCGTCAAGGGAATAGCCGGCGGGAATTTCCTTGTCATGGGAAAAGACCAGCCATCGGCACTCGCAGCAGCAATGGCCGGCGCCCGGGCCATAACGGGAATGAAAGGCATCATCACGAGTTTTGCCGGGGGTGTTGTGAAGAGCGGGTCCAAGGTGGCAAGCAAAAACTACCGCTTCCCGATGCCGGCGAGCACGAATCATATGTTCTGCCCTACCCTGAAAGGCAAAATTTCCGACTCCCTTGTCCCGGATGGCGTGGGTTCAATCTACGAGATCGTCATGAACGGTATGGATGACGCGGCGATAACCTCTGCCATGAAGGCCGGTATCCTGGCTGCCGCGGAGACCGGGAAGGCAAGCCACATCGGGGCATCGAATTTTGACGGGCGGCTTGGCCAGCACCGCTTTTCCCTGCACGATCTGTTCCGGTGAGGAATGAAGGAATTCCAGGTTGCCGGTTCAGGAATCGTAAACCGGCAACTTTGCCTCTTTTGACATCTCCTGAAAAATAAGGATGAGGCCCGGGCAAATGTCCCGCTCCCTCCGGGCTGATCACCCAAGGCCGGCCGTGCGCTCGTGTATCTCCAGGCGCGGGAAATGCAGGGGCTGGATCCGGCCAGGGGGATGGTCAGCTCAGGGCCGGCCGGATCAGGAACACCAGGAAGAGCAGGAAGTACATGGTTATGGAGATGGCCGGGATAAGCCGGAGCGACCAGTAGTGCACCTGTTTGATCCTGGCCGTATCATTGTCCTCAGTATATTTTAAGATAAGGATGCCGGATACAAGCACCATGACGAGTGTCGCATACGTGGTGATCATGAAGAGGTCAAGGAACGTTGCATAGGCAACGAGCGGGATGTTATCCGCAACCCTCCAGTGGATGAGTACTGCGGCAAGGAACATCGAGGCGTTCAGGCCCAGGCGGGATGAGACCTTCATCAGCAGGGATGCGAGCGAGACGATGATGATGAGCATGATCGGCAGGAAAAATTTCAGGATCGTTGACGTGACATCTCTCTCGATGCCGTAAGCGAAGACTGCCCGGGAAAAGGGGATCTCGTCCGTGACATAGGAACTGTTCGAGATCGATGAGGTGACGCTGGTAAACGTCCATCCCGGAAGATCCGCTTCGGGATCGAGAATATCCTCTGCCGGGTCAGTTACGAGGACCATCTCCTGTTCGCTTTTGTATTTGGGCTCGAGTCTGATGAAGATCCGATGCTGGTCAAAAGGGAAACGGCTGAGGTCGGGCTCGGCTGTCAGGATGGCAACGATCCGGTATTCCGTTTCATGGGAGGTGTTTTTGATGATGGAGATGGACGATATCTCACCGTTCATAAGCTCCAGGTCGTCTATAGTTACCGGAGTATCGGAGGCCATGTCCAGGTAAAAATCCACCCCGACCGTCCCGGCTAGCAGGTCGAACCGGTTAAAGTCCACAACATAGGTGCTGATCTTCACGATCGCGGGTGTGGTTACCCCCGGCTGAACCGAATCATTAGAAACCACTCCCGCAGCCACGGGGGCTGCAATCATGATACTTACGAGCGTGAAGAGCAGGAGGTATCGCGCGATTCTGGACATTCCATCCTGCGATCTGCCGTGAGCCCATACCGTTCCATTTTTCTGGTATGCAAGACGGTGAATACTAACATCTCCCTGTACTGAAAAAAGGGATCTTGATGCTTATTAATTAACAGGAGTGTCCCCATGTCCCTGATTTTCCGGGTGCAGAACACCATTCTCTGGTATACGGTCAGGTTTTTCTGTTCATCACGTGATATCCCGCATGCCCAAAAGGTGTTTTCCCTGCTGCCAGTCATTGGGTAATGCCGTAAAAAGATAACTGCAAAAAAAATTTCAATTATCGCTTGGTTTATCCTAGTTCATGGGTGATAATTAGTTGTCATGCATACTACACCCGTACTGCACACTCAGTTTTTTGGAGCGTTTTCTCATCCAGTGCCCTTCCGAAATAAGCACCCTCACCTATCTCTTTTCGGAACTCCCTGGGGAACCTGGAGAGAAGCGTATTCCGGTTTTGGGATATCCATGGATTTTGTTACCTGCTGCATGACGCGGGTACCTGAACAGGGACTGCCGGGGAACCTTAATGAAAAGGCAAAGAACCCCCGGCTGCTCTGTGATCCCCGGTGCTCACCCTGCACCAGCAGGACCCGCTGAATTGAACCTGACGGTACACCTTCCTCCACCGGCTTTCCGTTTTTCACACCACCATGATCCCGTACCTGCAATCGATTCGGAATCACATGATGTTCAAGACAAAATCCATCGATAAGCTGATGGAGCATTGTCAGGGTGAGCATGCCCTCCAGCGGGTGTTGCGCCCGTATGAACTCGTGTTACTCGGGATTGGCGCAGTTGTAGGCACGGGCATATTTGTCATCACCGGTATTGCTGCCACCCAGTCCGGCCCGGCCATCATCCTATCGTTTATCATCGCCGGCATCATCTGCATTCTCGCCGCACTCTGTTATGCGGAATTTTCTGCAATGGTTCCCGTTGCCGGAAGCGCCTACACGTATTGTTATGCCTCGCTGGGAGAGATCTGGGCATGGATCATCGGGTGGGATCTTATCCTGGAATACGCGGTATCCATCTCTGCGGTTGCTATCGGGTGGTCGGCTTATGTCGTGAACCTCCTGGCCGATATTGGCATCCGTCTTCCCCCGTACCTGGTCAACCCGCCCGGCGTTGCCGGTGGCCTGATAAACCTGCCGGCCGCACTCATCATCCTGTCCATCACCGCAATGCTGGTCCTCGGTATGCGGGAAAGCGCCCGGCTGAACAGTATCATCGTCCTTATCAATGTCTCCATTATCCTGCTCTTCCTCTTCCTGACGCATGACCATATCAACCCGGGAAACTGGTACCCCTTCATGCCATTTGGCATAACCGGCGTCCTGACTGGAGCTGCGATTGTGTTCTTTGCCTATATCGGGTTCGACGCGGTACTGACTGCGGCAGAGGAGATTGAAGAGCCCCAGAAAAATCTCCCGAAGGGAATCATCGGATCGGTGGTCATCGTCATGATCCTGTACGTGTGCGTTGCGGCAGCGCTCACCGGTGTCGTGCCGTACGGGGACTTCCTCCAGACCAACGCACCTGTTGCCTATGCGCTGGATCAGATAGGCATGCCCTGGGGTGCAGCACTCATCTCTGTCGGAGCACTCTGCGGGATCACATCCGTTATCCTGGTAAGCCTCTATGGCCAGACCCGGATCTTCTTTGCCATGGCCCGCGACGGACTCCTTCCCGACGCCTTCTCCGACCTCCATGCACGGTTCCACACCCCGGCGAAAATTACGATGCTCGTCGGTATTGTCACGGCCATCCTTGCCTGTTTCATTCCCCTGGATGTCATTGCCGAACTGGTCAATATCGGCACTCTCTCGGCGTTCATCATTGTTGCGGCCGGGATCCTCGTGCTGCGAAGAGCCCAGCCGTTACTGGTGCGCCCGTTTCGGTGTCCTCTGATGCCCCTGGTACCGCTGCTCTGTATTATCTCATGCATTGTTCTTATCCTGATGCTGCCGGTTGTCACGCAGGCCCGGTTTATCGTCTGGATGGCAATCGGACTCGTGGTTTATTTCTTCTACGGGATGAGAAACAGCACCAATAAGGCAGCCTGATCCCCCCGGGTAAAAACCGCGGGAACCCGATTTTCCGATACGCCCGTATTCCGGTTTTTCCCACCAGAAAACCGGCAGGACATATGCCGCACGAATGTGCAGGTTTTATTTCCCGCAGCCCCGGCGATCCCACTGGTCGCCGTACACAAACCGGTTCCGGGCCGCTGGTTCGTAGAACAACCGGAAGAGGATTGGCCCGCCGATCATTGCCCACAGGATGCTGTTGCCAAAATAACTGTAGAACTTGCTCTCAAACGGCCGGCCGAAGAAGAGCGTGCCGGACAACGCAAGCAGGAACATGCAGGCAAACGTCACGATCAAGGTTACTGCCCATAAACAACAAAATGCGTACGTGTCCATACGGATTTCCCGGCCCTGCATCAGCCGGTGCCAGAGCCGGTACGAGACGTACGGGTACAGGAAATTGATGATGCAGCCAACGATACTCATCGGCGACCATGAACCAGACAGGTCGCCTGCGAGGTTACCTGCGCCAAATCCCCATGCCGCTGCCGGGCCCCAGAAGATCCCGCAGACCACCGGCAGGATAGCTGCCGGCCGCAGGGTCACTCCCGCGATCTCCCCGTGGAACTGGTTGAAGGGGATCAGGACGAGCACGTACATGAACGCTGTGACAAGAATGCAGAGCTGCCCTTTCCGGTCGGCCAGGACACGAAGAAGTTCGTGCATCAGGATAATGTGGGTGCCGCAGGAGAAAATGATCACGGCTGCCGGGTATATCTTCACCCGGGGACGTCAGAGTACCTGGTCCCTAGTAAACCAGCAGGAAATATGCCATCGCGGTTGTCAGGAATGCACCCAGGAGAATGATCACGGCAACAGGGATCAGGAACCCCATCATGCCGTTTACCGTTGACGCGATCTGGGAGATCCGCTGCGAGCCGAAGACCACGACTCCCCGGCACCATGCGGTTGTGCCGGCCGTGCGGGCAGGAGCGGCATCGGCAAGGGCTTCCCGGACTGCTTCCTCAACGAGCGGGTAAAATGCGTCAACGCCGACCCGGAGTCCCACCTGGTTCCTGCCGGAGACGGTGTTGACAACATGGGTATCGGTGGTCGCAACCTCGCATTCGTCAACAAGGCAAAGCAGCCGTTTACGGATCTCGTCGCGGGTGCCGGTCTGCATGTTGTTGCCGTCAAAGAGGACGTACGCAGTCTTCTGTATGCCTGAATTCACGACAAGAACCTGGACCCCGAGATCGCCAAACCCTTCCTGCCGCGAAAACGGGAGCGTACGGTGTGCGTATCCGGCCGAGAACGGGACCTGTTCTTTCTGTGCGGTTGCAGCAAACGCTGCTTCTGCTGCGCCGAGATACTCCATGCCGAGCTCCGTTCCCGGGTAGACGCCGTCTGCAAGGGCATCCAGGCAGTTGTGGGCATCGACAAAACCGACATGGGGGAAATATCTCTCCCCGGCTTTCATGATCGCAAACCCGAGCGCAAAGTCGAGATCCTCGGTAACGAGCGGCGAGCGGGTTGCAATGGCGATGACCGTATCCCCGAATGCCTGTGCAAGCACGTCCACCGAGCCGCACCGGTACCGTGCTGACTGCGTGCAACCGGTATTGGTGCAGGAATGCGGCCGGGCTTCCATGACCGCGTCACCCACTTTTCTGACTTCCACCTCATCGACCGGGTTGAAATCATGCGAGGCCGAGCCATGGAAGACCATCGAGGCATTGCCGAACATCCCGTGGAGGACCTTCGGCAGGTTGCTCCCTCCGATCTCCCCGAGGGGCCCGGGGTGGACGTTGGGGACCGTAACGAAGATCTCCTCTTTTCCCTCCCGCTGCATGACGAGCGAAACCTGGGGCACGACCACGCGTTCCCCGATGCTCCGGAAGAAGTCGTCGAGTTTCCTGCTGCCTTCAGACAGGTGGGCGAGGAACGCATTGGCCAGTTCGAGCGGACCGACCCGGAAGTTCGCCTTCATCGGGCGTTCGATCACGATGATGAACGCGTAGACCCCGATGGCGAAACTGATGTGGAGGAGGATTGCGACCTGCACAAACCACAGCCCGAGAAAGAGCGCCGCCCCGGCAACCGCGACGCCGGAATGGAGCAGGGCCGGGATCACGACCCGGCTGAGCCGGTAATCGACCACTGCTGCCAGGAGGAGCATCCGGAACGCGAATACGAATGCCAGCGATATCGCATAGAAGAGCGAAAACGAGAACCGGAAGAGCAGGATAGGCGAGAGGGAGATGAAGATCGAGATGATGAGGCCAAGAGCTGCCGTGAGCCCCGACCAGCCGGGATCCAGTTTCCCGGAGAACCGCCGGGCCAGCCAGGGAGTCAGGGCAAGGGCAGCGAGTGCGGGGATGAGGTACGCTGCAATGGGGAATAGGGCCGGGTTCGAAAGATTTTTTTCGCTCCCCAGCATCGCCATGACTTCAACGCAGCCGGAGAGGATGAGGATGAGGACAAATGACCGGGCCCACGACGGGCTGGTTACAATATATTTCGAGAGTGCCTCCAGCTTGAGGTCCATCTCACCAGACACGGGACTTCCTCCCAGTATGGGGCGTCACGCACATCCTGTGGGGAATATCGGGGAGGGCTCTTTGAATCATGTGATCAGTGGTGTATCTGGATTACAACAGGATGAACATTTCCGCTCTCCTTTCCCGGGGATGCCGGCACATCTGATATGCAGGCCCTATGAGCGGGGAGCCCGGGTAACATTTCCTCCTGCGGCCCGGATCGTCTCTTCGATTTTTGTGAGCAGCTCTTCATCATGGAGAGCATAATCCAGCAGCTCAAACGAGTTCACCAGCGCAATGGGCTTGAGGATGACCAGCGGCCTCTTTCCCTTTGTCTCGCCGCAATAATCTGCCGGCACAACCGTCATGGTGCCGTTATCCCAGATTGCCACATTCCCGAATCCCGCTTCTTCCCAGAGTTTCGTAACAATATCCTGCGTTATCATGGTGTGCCCCGTGCGCTGATACAGACAAAAAGAGCCCGGGACATATAAGTGCATTGTACCCGTTATGAGACGTATCCCCATCCCGGCCGGGCCAAAAAAGAATGAGTCCGCTGCAATCCCTCCGGGAAAACCCGGAAGGGTACTCATACGATCAGTTCCCGGGCATCCCGGCTGATCTCCCTGCTACGGTCAATGCCGGCCTGCATCGCAACCGGGAGGGGGTTTCCGGCCCGGATACTCCGGACAATCGTACCGGTGATCCCACCCGGCGTGCTCATCTTCGCGATGTACTCTTCCCGCTCTGCATCGGAAAGGGATCCGGCCTGGACTTGCTGTGCCCAGGCATACATGCCGGCAAGCAGGGGATACTCGCGCACGCCGCCGGCAATCTCGTCATCGGGATTGCGGCCCTGGGCCCGGCAGGCAAGGATGGCAGCCGTGAAGCAGACACCGGCAGTGAAGACATGCATCGTCTCTTCATCCGGCAGCACCTGGACCTTCAGCCCCATGCAGGTAAGGATATTGACAAGGAGTTCGTTGCCCGGGAAGATGCCGGCAATTCCCGTCTGCTGCCGGATCGTGTCGGGACCGCCCGGCATCATCCGCACAACGTCGATCCCCCAGCGCTGTTCCGGCACAGCCCGGGGAATCCCCGCCATGCAGGAGACGACCAGGGCTGTGCGGGGGAACGGGAGGCCGTCGAGCGATGCAATGGACTGGGGCCGGATGGTGAGAAAGATTATTGATGAACGCCGGCAGAGTTCCTCGTTTGTGGTGAGATTATCTTCAAGGCCGGACTCCCGCAGCGCGTCCCGCGTGGCCGGGCTTCCGGCATGGGAGAGAAAGAGCTGGTCTTTGGGAAAACCGGCACTGATGAGGGATTCCGCAAGGCTCCGGCCAAGGTGGCCTGCGCCGATGATGCCAATGGGCTGGTTCGTGAGGGTCTGAAGCATGTCTCTGTGAAACAGGTAGGCCGTGAGGGGATGTGAATATTTCCGATGATAAAACCCGGTTTCAACTGGACTGACCTCACACCTCCGGTTATGGTGGACGCCCCCAGTTCCCCGTACCGGCCCCCATAATAAATTTCTGAAGTCCGGTGGCAGGCATTCCGGCCCATGAATTTCATGGAAAAAAAGAATGGCTGCGACTTCTTAGAGTAGTATAACCAGGGAGCCGGAAAACCCATGATCGTTGTTTTATATGTTCTCATCGCAATTGTCGCACTTGCAGTTATTATCTCCCTTGCGTGGCGGTTTGCCTCGCGCCGGTACCAGATCCCCTGCCCGGTCTGGATGAAGGGATTGCTGGATCCCTCGGGCCCCGGCAGAATAAGCGCCCGCACGCAAAGAACGATCCGTCAGCTCGATCCCCGCCCCGGGATGAACGTGCTGGATGCTGGTTGCGGCCCGGGCCGGCTTACGATCCCGCTTGCCCGGATCGTGGGCCCTGAAGGGAGTGTGACGGCCCTGGATCTCCAGGACGGGATGCTCAATGAAGTGCAGGAGCGGGCACGCAGTGCAGACCTCACGAACATCCGGACACTGCGGGCCGGTATCGGTGACGGGAACCTGGAGCACGACCGGTTCGACCGGGCCGTACTCATCACGGTGCTTGGCGAGATCCCAGACCGTGATGCAGCACTGCGCGAGATCTATGCTGCGCTCAGGCCCGGCGGGATCCTGCTTGTTGAAGAGACTATACGCGATCCGCATTTCCAGACCCGCCGTACCGTCACGCAGCTGGCCGGTGCTGCCGGGTTTACCGAAAAGGAATTCTCCGGGAATTATTTCTCCTATATCCTCACTCTTCAAAAACCATCCGGTGCCTGATCGATCAGAGCGGCCACCGGCAGGGATGGTCCGCCCTCCTGAGCGCCGGGCACTTGTTGAAGTACGTCTCGCCCCAGACCCAGGGCTGGTAATGGCAGCACATCTCGGGTTTCACGAGATGGATCCCGCAGAGGTACCGCGTCTTTGCCACCCGGCGTAAAAACGGGCAGACCGTGACGTAATCCCCGGTTTCTGGATGGCGCATCTCGAACGAGACCACATCCCCAAGGTCTTCGGCCCGGAGGCTGGTGCAGGGGACGGGATCTCCGTGTTCCCGAAACGCGATATACCAGCGGAGGATATCGGTCCTTCCCTGTTCGATCCAGATATACACGTTTGCCGGGGTCGGGGCAATACCGGGGCCGAAGATACGGCAGCAGAGCCCGCACTGCTCGCAGGGTTCATCATCCGTTATAACGGGTTCTTCCATCGGAATTCCATCCCTTATTCACCCGGACGCGGGAAATGATTTGCGGAAATGATCTGCTCCGGATCCGCAGAGAGCAACCTGCTGCCGAAAATTACCTGTCCAAATAATTCTCCCTGGCGCTTCCTGGTCTTGCCGGATATGGATCAGGTCAGGGAATATATCATCTAAAAAAAAGAATGCGTTCCCGGTTGTTGTCCGGCGTGACGGTAAAAAATCAGAAATTTGCCCCGCCGGTGTTCACCGGGTTGTACCGCGTTCCTGAGACAGCGGTGGTAACGGTTCCCGCAGCAGGAAGCGTGGTCGTTGCGCCCGCCCCATCCGAACAATTGCCCTGTATCATCTGGCAGTACGCCTTTGCAAGGGTACGGGATCCCAGGTTCGGTTCGTGCGGGATACCGGACTCTTTCCCGAGGTAGGTAGTGTACCGGAGCGCATCGGTATAACTCATGGATGATGCTTTCATGAGATATCCTATCGTAACGCTGCCGGTCCGGTCGTTCCCGAGCACGCAGTGATAATAGATCAGCCGTTTCTTGCCGGACGGGTCTTTCTCGGACATCAGGGCATCGATACGGGAGATGAGGTTTGCATAACTGCAATAGTCTCCCATGTCGGTGGTGAGGAGCTGCTGGCAGGTGCCGCTTGCGGGATCCCCGGTATTGCAGAACCCGATGGTCGATATGATGAGGTTGCCGGACTGGCCGTTGATCGTCCCGTCAGCGAGCGGTTCTGAACATCTGCTGGATTTTCCGCCAAAATCCCGGGTCTCGATACCCAGGTAGT
>JBAYMI010000018.1:0-14092 GCA_041663625.1 Methanoregula sp. | reverse complement strand
CGGGACGAACTGGCGTTTGTTGGCAAGGTACAGGAGCCCCCCGAGAATTCCCGAGAGGATAGGGGCGGATAAGCCTGTCCACATGTATGCCCCGCCCTGTGAAAACCGGAACAATCCTCCGATGATCCCGGCTCCTATCCCGACATACGGCCCGCAGAGCAGGCCTGCAGCCATGGGGCCGAGGTCCCGGATATTAATGACTGCGTCGTGGATCGAGAGGCCGCTGAGGGTACCGAAGATCGAGAGCAGCCCGAAAAAAACCATGAGGAGGATCCGGGTTGCCCAGGACTCCCTGTGCTCGAAGACCTCGTTAAAAAAACGGCTCCGCATGAGAAGGGTGGCAAAGACGATGATCACACAGAGGATCTCAAACAGAGTAATCGAACTCTGGATGATCATCTGGTCCATATTATCGAATGGGTAAACGATGTAATAAGTTTTTGGAGCGGATCGACAGGATACGGGGCAGCGGACCTAAAAAAACCCCGGAGCACCGGTTTATTCCCAGGAAAAACGAAACGGCGATAAAAATTTACAGGATATCCCGACGGAATGAATGGAGCCCCTCTCTTCGGAGAGTGCACTCACTCCTCCGCCCTGTCATCCCACGATTTCAGGATATCCCGGTCACGCATCAGGGTTGCCCTGCTCCGGGCCTGCGCCGGGGAGAGCATTCGGGCCTGGATAAAATCATATTCGCAGACAATTTTTGCATTCCGGAGCAGGGTTGCCCGGATCGGGTGGTGCCGGTAGATGACCGGCTCCTGGTTCCTGAAATACCATTTTATTCTCTGGAAGGTGAGCCAGTCAAGTTTCATGGCAAGCGTTGCGTGGAACCTGAAGTCCACGGCAGAGTCCAGGTCATAGTCCCGCAGCGAGCAGTACGGGGAGATCGCCCTGGAGATCCGGTACCGGAATTGTCTCAGGTTCGCATCAGGGGTGATCGTGACAAAGACAACCCGTGTGTCGTTAAAGAACCCGAATCCCCCGACCTCGTATTTTGGCGTCTCCTGCTGATCCGCACATATCCGCGTGAAATCTTCGATGAGTTTTTCTTCATTGGTGGTCGAGAACGGCCCGGCGAGCGTGATATGCGGGATAACCTGCTTGTCCCCGAGACTGAAGTGTCCGGATAACCGGTTGGCGAGTGTACTCACCTGGCGCTTCACGGATCCCATCAGCCGGATATCGATCAGATAGCGGGTCATCACTCACACCTTTTTTTGTACAAACGCCACCCCGACACCATCACAGGAATAGTCCGGGTAATCTTCCGGAGCCGATGCAATATATTTTGTTCTCCCTCCGGCACGAAGGCATCCGGATTGTTCCCGGGGGAGGTATACGGCAGACCTCCGTTTTTTTGGGGCCGGGAATTATTTCCCGTCTCCCCAAAAAAATCCCGGTTATGGTGCATTGTCTATGAGCTCGCGGATATATGCCGCCATAGCGGGGAATTCTTCTCCGGCAAGGGAACCTTTTGCAAACTCCACGTCAGCGCACCGCTCAAGGATATCCCGCACCTGCTGCACATTCCGGCCGGTTGAGCCCAGGAGCACGACCAGTTCCGTGTTGGTCATCTCGCGCCGTGCCCCGTGCTCACATGAGAGGAAGAGCCGGAGTGCCTGCCCTGCCAGGCCGCAGGCATCGGCCTGCCGTTCCCGGGCGTATGCGGCTTTGGCCCGGGCCAGCAGTTCGCGGGCGGCCTTACGGTGATCAAATGGCTCCGGGTTCACGGTACTACCGGTTGGAACCTGCACCGCATTGGGGCGGGTGCGAAGTTTCCGGTACAGGATCCACGCAGCCATGAGGACAATGGCGCCGATAATGATACCGGCAACAACGGGCAGGTAATCGAACGGCGTCGCAGGCTCGGTTGTAAGGCTGAGCTGCGTCACGTTTGTCCCGTCGGTCGTGGCAGTGATGACCGCCTGTTTTCCCTGCGGGTCCCGGAACGTCAGGTTGACGGTTGCTGCTGTTGCCGAGATGTTCATGGCCGTGTTGTTCCGTGAATAGCCCTGCTGGCGGAGCTGTTCTGCCATTGCCTGGTAACTCGTGTTGGATGCAAGCGGCTGCGTGACATTGACCGGTGCCTTTGATGTTTCGGCAACGGACGGGACTAACCCGTTCTCCATCGAGCCGGCAACCCTCACGCTCTCACCGGCTGCATTCTGGTATTCCATCGAGAATGTGCCGGCATTGGCGGAAGCCGGGTTCGTATCAAGGGACTGCCGGGCAAAGCCGTCGGCTGCAAGGCTCTCGTTGACCGAGCCGAGCAGGGAGTCGCGGCTCAACGCCTCTTCAAACGCGGCCTTGTCCAGTTCGGCCTTCTCGGCTTCTTTCTGGAGTTGCTCTTTGAGTGCACCGGAGTCCTGTTCCTGCTGGCCGTTCGAGAGCGCCTGCTGGAGACTCCCGTCCCGTCCTGCCTGCTGCTGGACGGAGACGGACTGCTGCACGATCTGGACCGAGCTGATCGTGGGCACATTACCGGAGCCAGCCCCGCTCGTGCTGGTTATCGCCGACTGGGTTGGCGTTGTCTTCTGGACCTGCGACACGAAATGGATCGTGATGACCGGCAGGGTGACCTCTGTTGCCGAGGGATCCGTGTAATCATACGTGACCTGAACCTGGACGCTCTTCTCTACCGATGCGGTACCGGCGCTGATAGTGATCTGCGATACGCCCGGTTCTACCGTGTGGGTGTACACACGGTTCTTGGTGCTGGTCATCACGGTGCCGGCATTCTGGAGCTGCTCGGTGGTTGTAAACTGGATGGTGCCATCGATGTTGCTGCTGTAACTGCTCGTGACGAGAACCGGGATGTCTGCGGGTTCGCCGAGCGGGAAATAATACTCGCTGCTCTCTGCCGTGAGGGTGATCTCTGCGGCGCAGGCCGGAAGGACGAGAAGCCCTGCCAGCAGGAGCAGGAGGATGACGAGGTTCCTGTGCTTCATTGGATGATCCTCCCCCTTCCGTAACGCAGCCAGAGCTCGATGCAGAGGAGCACGAGAGCGCCTGCGATGAAGAGGTCCTTGATGCTGGTCTCCTCCGTCTCGCGGGTGATCTGCTGGTTTAAGCTCCCGTAGATCTCAGTGAGCGTCTGCCCGTCAACGGATTTGAAATATTTCCCGCCGGTCTTCTCTGCAATGGACTGGAGCGTTGCCTCGTCCAGCTGGGCATACTGGGGGTTGCCAAGCCAGTCATAGCCCAGTACCACCGGCTCGGAGGAGCCCAGGCCGACCGTGTACACCTGGATTGCGGAGGCTTTTGCAAACGTTATGGCCTCGTCCGGGCTTATCACACCGGCATTGTTCACCCCGTCCGAGAGCAGGATCACGACACTCTTCCGGTTGGGGATGGACTTGGCCATGTCGATGGCGAGCGCAAGGCCGTCGCCGATCGCGGTCTGCCCGGACTTGGGAGCGACCGCCGCGAGCTTCTCGCGGACCCGATCCTTGTCCGGGCTCAGGTAGGCAGCGGTGGTTGCGCCGGACTCGAAGAGCACGACCCCGGCATAATCCTTGGAATCGAGGCTTGACAGGAGCGTATCTGCGGCGCTCTTGGCTGCCTCAATCCGGGATGGCTGGTAATCGTCAGCCTGCATGCTGCCGGAATCATCGATGACCAGGACCACGTTGACGCCATCCTTGGTCTGTTCGAGCGGGATGTGCGGGTCGGCAAGCCCGATGACCAGGAGGGCGATTGCAACGAGCGCTATCCCGAAGAGGAGATGGGTCCGCCGGGACTTCTTCCCATCGCCGAGCGCCGACTTGACGAACGCGAGCCGGGAGAACCGGATCGCCTCGGTCTTCTTCTGCCGCGTGATCCAGAGGTACGCGGCCGCAAGCACCGGAATGAGGAGAAGCCCAAGAAGCCAGATCGGATCAGAGAATCCCGGCATGGTACCTCCTGGTGGCAAGCCCGGTGAAGAATCGCTTCACCGAAATCTCGTACGGCTCATCGGTTGTGAGCGCCAGTTCGTGGATGCGGTGCTTTGAGAACTCGTGGTGCAGGGAAGCCTCGGCTTCCCCGACCAGCGCCCGGTACCGCTCCCGGAACTCTTCATCAGAGGTATTGACGAGCACTTGTTCGCCGGTCTCGGGATCTTCGAGCTCGATATACCCGATATCCGGAATCTCGCGTTCGCGTCCGTCAATAACGCGGAGGGCGATCACTTCATGGCGCCTGCGCAGGATCCGGAGCGGGAGCATGAAGGAGGGAGAGATGAAGTCCGAGAGGATGATCACCGAGCTCCTGCGGGAGAGCACCCTTGAGAGGAACTTTGCCGCTGCCCCGAGATCGGTCATGTCGGAGACCGGCCTGAAATCGATCAGGGTATTGATGATGCTGACAAGGTGCTTCCTCCCCCGGTGGGCGGGAATGAACTTCTCCACCCGGTCCGAGAAGAGGCAGAGTCCTACGCGGTCATTGTTCCTGAGTGCGGCAAAACCAAGGCTTGACACGAGTTCGAGGATCTTCTTCTGCTTGGTTGTTTCCGAACCGAATGTCCCGGACCCGGAGATGTCCACCATAAAATAGAAGGTCTGGTCGCGCTCCTCGGTGTACTCCTTAATGAACGGGTGGTTGTACCGGGCGGTCACCTTCCAGTCGATGGACCGGATGTCGTCGCCGGGCACGTACTCGCGGATCTCGGCGAACTCGATCCCCTGGCCCCGGAACAGGGAATGGTGGAGCCCAGATTGGAGCCCTTCTACGAGGATACCGGTCTTCAGGTCGATCTTCTTGATCTGCCGTATCAGTTCGGCTCTGTCTTCCATGTGCCATCCCCTCCGCAGCGGACCCGGGTGCACGGGCAGTCAGGGTCACGTTCCTCCATTACCCTGGTTGTTTCGGCAGTCATGGGATCTTCACCGTTGAAAGGATGCGGTCGATGATCGCATCGGTTGTGATGCCATCCGCCTCCCCTTCATAGTTGAGGATGATCCGGTGCCGCAGGACTTCGTGGGCAACGGCCTTGATGTCCTCTGGGATGACATAGCCCCGGCCGGCCAGCAGGGCATGGGCCTTGCCGCCGAGGATGAGGAAGATCGACGCCCGCGGGGATGCGCCGAGTGCTATGTATCGCGCCTCGTCCAGCCCGTACGCACCGGGCTTCCGGGTTGCATCGACTAACTCGCTGACGTACCGCTTGATGGCGGGATCCGCGTAGACCTTCCGGGTGAAGGCCTGGATCGCGAGGATCTCTTCGGTGGAGATTACCTTTCGCGGGGTGAGTGTGATCCCTTCGGTGAAACGATCCAGGATGGTCACCTCGTCCTCGCGATCCGGGTAGGTCATCATGACCTTGAACATGAACCGATCGACCTGCGCCTCGGGCAGGGGATAGGTGCCCTCGGACTCGATCGGGTTCTGCGTTGCGAGCACGAAGAACGGGCGGGCAAGCACGTGCGTTTCCCCCTGGATGGTGACTTGCTTCTCCTGCATTGCTTCCAGCAGCGCCGACTGGACTTTGGGCGGCGCCCGGTTGATCTCATCGGCAAGGATGAAGTGGGAGAAGATCGGGCCTTTTACGGTAGAAAAACTGGCATCCTTCTGGTTGTAGATCTTGGTCCCCATGATATCCGCGGGGAGGAGATCGGGGGTGAACTGGAGCCGGGTGAAACTGCAGTCAACGCACTGGGAGAGCGTGCGGATTGTAAGGGTCTTTGCTATGCCCGGCACACCTTCTAAGAGGACATGACCGTCTGCGCAGACTGCCATCAGCAGCCGGTCGATGACATCGTTCTGCCCTACGATGACCGTCTTCATCTCATTGCGGATCGCATCCAGCGTACCGGCATGATTCTTTGCTTCACTCGTTAACTGGACAATCTCTGCGTTCATAGTATCACGTATACATCAGTGTTCCTTCTGGTTCGTTGAATCTTGCGTACTACCTGTCCGGGATTGGGCTATGGCGATCCGGGCAGTACCCGCCATTCTCCTTCGCGATTTCCAGCCCGGGAGTATTCCCTGCATCCCGCGGAATCCCGTATCATGTGTGTTTTTTACACGTTCGTTAAATGGTTTCTGCAACACCCCGTGCCCGCAGTGCTGTCCATTCTGATGGTGCCTTGCAGGATTCCGGATGCTTTGTGGACCATTCCCCCGGTCCCCGGGATCGTCAGGGGCTTCCATCATCGTTACACCGGGTAGTATAAAAGAAGGCGGAACCTGGAAAGAAAGCCGTGGTTTTTTTCCGGGTCGTTTCTGACCGGCAGGGATACTCTTATACTCCACCCGCACAAACCCCATGCCGGAGAAAGATTATGGACAAAATCACGCTCGGCCCGATGCCGTACATGAGTGTCATGCCCACCCTGATCGTGGGCTCAAACGTGAAGGGGAAAGCCAACTACATGACCGCGGCCTGGGCAACGGTTGCCTGCATGGCGCCGCCAATGGTCTGCGTTGCGCTCAACAAGACCCGTTTCACGGCGAAGGGAATCGAGGAGAACAAGACCTTCAGCCTGAATGTGCCGTCAGCAAAACACGTAGTCGAGACCGACCACTGCGGGCTCGTCTCCGGGTCACAGGAGGACAAGTCAACGGTTTTCACCTCGTTTTACGGGAAACTGAAGTCCGCTCCGATGGCAGCGGAATGCCCAGTCAACATTGAGTGCAGACTCTTCAAGTCCGTTGACTGCGGAAGCCACCTGCTCTCTATCGGCGAGATCGTGGAGATCCATGCCGATAAGTCCTGCATTGTGGACGGGAAGCCTGATACTGCAAAGCTCGATCCGATCGTGTACGCCCAGTCCGCGTACTGGCATGTCGGGAAGCAGGCTGCAAAAGCCTTCTCGGTCGGGAAGGAGTACCGGAAATAAACCGGGAGCCCTCCCAGACTTCATTTTAATAATTTTTAGAGAACGGGTGCGAACTCCCCCTCGTGCCTGTTTCTCCAAACCTTTTTTTTATTCAGCTTATTCTCCGGTAGTCCGGCCAGGGCCTCGTCACACCGGGGGTTACGGTCGTCTCCCATATGTTAATCAACCTCAACCCTCCAATCCACTCATTACACGTCAGGAGCATGTATTCATGGTAAACCACGGCTGGCAGTTGCGGATGAAACGGATTGTCGAACGGCTTGTCTCCTCGAATAAGTTGTTACCGCTGCGCAAGGTCGAGAAGGACCTGCATGCACTGGGTTTTGCCGAACTCGGGACCGATCAGGTTGCTATAGGATTCGAGCAGGGCACCATGGAACTCTACCTTGAGATCGAGCTGGACGACGATCGCCGCATCCGGAGTTACTTTATCGTACCGCTCGAAGAGAAGAAGATGAACCGGCGGAAGTACCGCTGGTGATGCGGGCAAAGGAACCGGCCTTCTTTTTCGTTCACATCTGGTCTCTCCCGCAGTAGGAAAGTCCGGCATCCGCACACGTTTCCGCTATAGTGGGTATTCCTGTATCTGCACGAGAGCCAAACAATGCGTTCCGGTTCGTGAACACGAAAAAAAGAGAGACGGATCGAGAGAAGAGAAAAATCAGAGAAGTCCC
Organism: Methanoregula sp.; assembly: GCA_041663625.1. GTDB lineage: Archaea > Halobacteriota > Methanomicrobia > Methanomicrobiales > Methanospirillaceae > Methanoregula. Next base: position 6,591 of record JBAYMI010000018.1, on the reverse strand, counting down.
GGAGCCTTGACCCGGAACTTCTGCCAGAGCACGCGTCCGACAACACGGTAGGTATAATCCAATTCGTCGAAACTGGGGATATCGTGCTCTTTTAACATTTCACGGCCCACGTTCATCGAGTCCCCGCCAAGGAGCGTGGCCACGAGCCGGTTCTCGGTCGATGCAGAGAACTTGAGGATCTGCTTGGCCAGCTGTTCCGAGGTAAGGACAAGGTTCGGGAACCCGATAATGAATGCCATATCCCAGAGTTCCGGGTGCCGGGCGAGCACAGCAAAGGTCTTCTCGAACCGTTTCTCGGTTGCATCGCCCAGAAGGTCGATGGGGTTACCCTTGTTCCAGAACTCGGGAAGGAACTCGTTGAGTTCGTCAATGACTTCTGATGGCAGGTCAACTATCTCAATCCCATAGCGCTCTGCATAGTCGGACGAAAGCACGGCAAACCCGCCGGCATTCGTTATGACTACGGCACGCCTGCCCTTCGGGTACCGCTTCCGGTGGGCGAGCATCTGGGCTGCGAGGAAGGCACCGGTCAGGGTGTGGACCGCGATGATGCCGGCGTTCCGGAACGCTTCCATATACACCTCATAGGACCCGGAGAGGGAACCGGTATGTGACGAGGCAGCGGCCTGGCCCCGGGTGGATGAGCCGGACTTGATCGCGATGATCGGTTTGCACTTGGCCACTTCTGCTGCAACCTCCATGAATGCCTTGCCGTTGTTGATCTGCTCGATGTAGAGGATGATTGCCTTGGTCTTGTCATCCTTTCCTACGAACCGTATATAATCGAGGAAGTCGAGGTCGGCCTGGTTGCCGACACTGATGACCGCGGAGAAGCCGATGTTCTTTGCCAGGCTCATGTCCACGACCGTGTTGATGATGGCGCCGCTCTGGGAGATGAAGGCAATGTTGCCGGGCCGGGGCGACTGGTGAACGTAGGTTGTGTCGATGCCCCTTGGGGGAATGATCATGCCCAGGCAGTTCGGCCCGATGATCCGCACCCCGTGAGTACGGGCAATCGCGACGATCCTGTCCTCAAGTGCTTTGCCGTGCTCTCCCATCTCCTTGAACCCGGCCGTGATGATGATCGCCATCGGCACACCCTTGACCCCGCACTCTTCGATAATGCGGGGGACATGGATTGCCGGAACCGTGATAACGGCAAGGTCGACCGGAGCAGGGATGGCGGAAATGCTCGGGTATGCCTTCAGGCCCTGGATCTCGGAGCGCTTGTTGTTCACCGGGTAAAGCTGACCGGGGAAATGGAGGAGGTTGTGCATGACGGCATATCCCATCTTGCTCGAGTCCTGCGATGCGCCGACAATTGCAATGGAGCGGGGGTTAAAGTACTCCATCGGCACCGGCGGACGTTCATCCACTGCCTGCTGGACCGGTTTGTCGGCCACGATGACGCGTGCATCCACGGCCAGCGCCCCGTTCTCGTAGAGCCGCAGCGGGTTGATATCGAACTCAACAACGTTCTCGCTCTCGAGGAAGAAGCGGTTGACGGACATCAGCGTGGAGACGAGTGCCTCCTCGTCCTTGGGTTTCATCCCCCGGTATCCCTTGATAAGGGGGTAGCCGTCGATCTCCGTGATCATCTGGCGGATCGTGCCCTCATCAAGCGGCATGATCCGGAGCGTGATGTCTTTCATCAGTTCAACAAGCGTACCGCCCATTCCGAATGTGATGACCTTGCCAAAAGCCGGGTCGGTCTTCCCGCCTATGATCAGTTCAAGACCGGGCTCTGCCTGCTGCTCGACGATGATGCCTTTGATCTCCGCATTATTGTTGTACTTCTTTGCCCCGGAAATGATCTTCTCGAATGCTGATACGGCTGCCTCTCGACTGCCAACACCAACAACGACTCCCCCGGCGTCGCTCTTGTGAACGATCTGCGGAGAGATGATCTTCATCACGACCGGGAAGCCGATGGTTTCTGCGGCATCCGCGGCATCGTGGGGGGTCATTACAATCCGGTAGGACGGTACCGGCACGCCATATCCCTTGAGGAGATCGTATCCCTCAGATTCCGATAACATGGTTCTTTCCATACGTGTCACCACATTTTTTGTGATTATAAATGCTGTTTTATAACCGGAACCACCTGCCCGGGCGGTCGGGTGAAGTGAGACCCGGTCTGGTGCCCGTCGCAACATCGTCGTTCACAGTAATGTTAATGATTCGTAACGGTGCTGTTTTAAAGGTATGGGCGAAATGGGAGTGGATATGTGTGAATTTTTTACCCGGGTCCCCCCGCGCGCAAAATTGCATCTAAAAAACCGATTAAAATGCCCGGATTTGGAAAAACAGAGAGAAGCGCCGCATTAAATAGAAATGGGAGTTATAATAACCAGATAACCCCTGGCGATGCCTGTTTTCTTCAATTGAGAGCGACAAGCTTAATTTTGAATCACTCATTATTAATAGTGTTAAATCGGGGTTTTTCATGACCGAAGATTTTGATGTCATACTTTCCGAGAAGTGTTACACGCCCGATCACTCCTGCCGGCAGAACAGCTGGCTTGGCGATTACCACAAGGCGTATGATGAATTCCTCAAGGATCCTGATGGGTTCTGGGACCGGGCGGCAAAGGAACTCCACTGGTTCAAGCCCTATACAAAAGTAAAAGAGTGGAAATATCCCTATGCCCGCTGGTTCATCGGGGGCAAGACCAACATCACCTACAACTGTCTCGACCGCCATGTGATGAGTTCCCGCAAGAACAAGGTGGCCCTCATCTGGAGAGGGGAAGACGACGCTGAACGGATTTACACGTACCGGCAGTTGTACCGCGAAGTGCTGAAGGTTGCAAACGGGCTGAAACGGCTTGGCGTGGGAAAGGGGGATCGTGTCTGCATTTATATGCCGATGGTCCCGGAACAGATCATATCGATGCTTGCCTGTGCCCGGATCGGCGCAGTCCACAGTGTTGTCTTCGGGGGATTCGGTGCAGCAGCCCTCAACAGCAGGATCACCGGTTGCGGCGCAAAGGTCGTCATCACTGCCGATTCCACATTCCGTCGCGGCAAGACCATCCCCCTGAAACACATCATCGAGGAAGCGATCATCGATGCTCCCACGGTCGAGCACGTGATTGTCCTCCGGCGGGAACTCCACCAGCCCGTGGAGATCCACAGCGAGATGGAGATGGATTTCTATGACATGATCAGGGATGTCAGGCCGGAATGCGAGCCCGAGATCATGGATGCTGAAGACCCGTTATTTATCCTGTACACGAGCGGATCCACCGGCACGCCCAAAGGGATCGTGCATACCTGCGGCGGGTACCAGGTCGGTACACACTACACCACCAAGAATGTCCTGGATATCAAGGACAATGACGTATACTGGTGTACCGCTGATCCGGGCTGGATCACCGGGCATTCCTATGTAGTCTACGGCCCGCTCTCGCTCGGTGCAACTCTTGTAGTCACCGAAAGTACGCCGGATTTCCCGGATCCCGGGGTTTACTGGCGCATGGTCGAAGAGTTCGGTGTCACAATCCTGTATACCGCACCTACGGCAATCCGCATGTTCATGAGACTTGGGGAGGAGTGGCCCAACAAGTCCAATCTCAGTTCCCTGCGGATCCTTGGATCGGTCGGAGAGCCGCTGAATGCCGAGGCATTCGAATGGTTCTACCGGGTTATCGGGAAAGGTAAGTGCCCGATCGTGGATACGTGGTGGCAGACCGAGACCGGTATGCACATGGTTACGACAACGATCGGTGAACCGATGATGCCCGGTTTTACCGGAAAAGCCATACCCGGTGTTGTCGTGGATGTCGTGGACAAGGAAGGAAAGCCGGTGCCACCCGGCACCGGGGGTTTCCTTGCAGTCATGCAGCCATGGCCATCCATGCTGCGCACGGTCTTCAATGATGATGAGCGCTACCTCAAGTACTGGCACACCATTCCGGGCTGTTATGCGGTTGGCGACCTGGCCGTCAAGAACAAGGACGGGTATATCATGGTGCTCGGCAGGTCTGACGATCTCATCGTTGTTGCCGGGCACAACATCGGCACGGCCGAGGTCGAGAGCGCGCTGGTCTCACACAAAGCGGTTGCCGAATCAGCGGTCATTGGCAAACCGGATCCGGTTAAGGGCAATACCATCAAGGCATTTGTGATCCTCCGGCAGGGTCATGCCGCGAGCGACCGGTTGAAGAACGAGCTCCTCTACCATGTGCGGATCACGCTGGGTCCCATTGCCATGCCTTCCGAGATCGAATTTGTCACCACGCTGCCTAAGACCCGGAGCGGCAAGATCATGCGGCGTGTGCTCAAAGCAAAAGAGGCGGGCACGGATCCCGGGGACATATCCACTCTGGAAGAATAAATCATCCGGGAATAGAACCCAACTTTTTAAATACTGTTTTGTGGCATTTATAAATATGAAGGTCAGACCAGAAGACTCCCTCAAGATCGAAAATATCGTTGCCTCCGCCAAGGTGACCGATTATCTGGATCTACCCGCTCTTGCATCCCAGATCCCGGGTGCTGAATATAACAAGAAGCGGTTCCCGGGCGTTGTCCTCCGGATGCAGGACCCTAAGATCGCAGCACTCGTCTTTGGATCAGGTAAAGTCGTCCTGACCGGCGCAAAGAGCATCGACAACCTGGGCAAGGGGCTCAATATCCTCGGCAACATCCTGCGGAAACTCGATATCGATATCCCAAAGAAACTGGACTTCAAGATCCAGAATATCGTTACCTCTGCCGATCTTGCCACCCCCATCAATCTCAACAAGATCGCGGTTGGTTTCAACCTTGACCGGATTGAATATGAACCGGAACAGTTCCCGGGTCTTGTATATCGTCTTGACACCCCAAAAGTCGTGGTTCTCCTCTTCGGTTCCGGCAAACTGATCATTACCGGCGGCAAGGTGCCGGAAGATGCAAAGAAAGCAGTTGTCAAGATAGTCTCCGATCTGCAAAGCCTGGGACTTCTTTGATCCTTTCTTTTAATCGGGATCACAGAAAAATTCATTATATAAATACTATTCGTTCATTGCCTGCCAATACCAGGACCTATATATCATGTATTAGATATTTATGAATGTACATAACTACATACTAGTTGGATGTGATGCATGAGAACAGAAAACGTAATGTATTTTACCGAGAAGGAAGAGGAGTTTGCCAACCTCCTCATTGAGATCGGTACGAAGCGCAATGTGGCAAAGGTCCTGGTATTTCTTGCAAATACTCCGGAGGCAACCTCCCGTGCCATTGAGCGCGGAACCGATCTCCGCCAGCCTGAAGTCAGCATTGCCATGCGGTACCTGATGGAACAGAGCTGGATATCAAGCAGGGAGAGCAAGGCCGAGAGCAAAGGCCGCCCGGTAAAGATCTACGAGCTGGCCAAGCCGATTCACGAGATCATGGACAGCATCGAGAAAGAGAAGAAGAAAGAGGCCAACAACCAGCTGGCCCTTGTGCAGAAGTTACGGAACTATATCCGCTGAATTAATAATCCTACACTCTTTTTCATTGCCCACGATCACCGTGGTCTTGTCAGCAAACCCGCAGAACAACCCGCTCTCTACAATGCCGGGTATGCGGCCGATAGCTTCTTCGATCTCTGCCGGCCGGGCGATCTCGGCAAAGGTGCAGTCAACAATGAAGTTCCCGTTATCGGTGATGACCGGGCCGTCCTTTTTTACACCCTCGCGGATGACCGGGCGGCACCCGAGCCCGCGGAGCTGTGCCATGGCCGGCGTGATAGCAAACGGAAGGATCTCCACTGGGACCGGCGCGCTGAGGCGGGAAACGACCTTCTGCTCATCAACCACTACGATGAACCGGAATGCAGCGGCAGCAACGCATTTCTCCCGGGTCATGGCCGCACCCCGGCCTTTAATCAGGTTCAGCCGGGGATCAACCTCGTCCGCGCCATCAATTGCCAGATCAATGATTGGAGAGTCATCAAGGGTGGTGAGCGGGATACCGTACTCGCGGGCCCGAATGGCAGTCTGGTAGGATGTGGGTATGCCAGATACGTGAAGTCCGTCTCTTATCCGGCCGGAAAGTCGTTCGATCATGTAATACACGGTGGATCCAGTGCCGAGCCCGATCACCATGTCGTCTTCCACCAGGTCCGCAGCGTGGAACCCGGCCGCAGACTTTGCCGCCGTAAGTGCGCGTGCCTTCTCGTCCATGTCAGTGATACGTTTCGGTGCGGGAATAATTAAAAGTGGTGATATCGGGAGAGATATCGGGTAGGGATCAGGGAATAAAGATCTTTTCAATTGCCGCATGCGCATCGTGCGCTGTGCAGTCAAGGGTGATCGGGGTGACCGATACATTGCCCTTGCGGACCGCGTGGACATCGGTTCCCTCTTCCGCATCATTGATGAGAGGGCCGTTGATCCAGAAATAGGGTCGTCCCCTCGGGTCGAGCCGTTTCTCAACTCCCGTGTGAAAGAGTTTTCGGGCAAGCCGGGTCACTTCGTACCCGCCTTTCACTTCCGAGGGGATGTTGACATTGATTACGTCCGCACCGGGGCAGAAGCCTTTGGACAGCACGCGGGAAACCACATCGCGTACGATCTTCTTTGCCTCGCCAAAACTCTGACTGTAGGTTCGGGG